>JAGHYV010000069.1 GCA_017743475.1 Roseiflexus sp.
CCGCGTTTCTTCTCTCGTTTTGAGCGTCAAGACGCCCAGATTCCCCCTTCTCCCCGCGTGGGAGCAGGAGGATGGGGATGCTCACAGGGGTAGATTTTGTGGCAAGCCCCTGCGTGCCATCTCCCGTTTCAGCCATCAGGACGCCCAGATTCCCCCTTCTCCCCGCGTGAGAGCAGGAGAATGGGGGATGCTCACAGGGGTAGATTTTGTGGCAAGCCCCTGCGCGCCGTCTCCTGTTTCAGCCATCAGGACGCCCAAACTCCCCCTTCTCCCCGTGTGGGAGAAGGGGGTTGGGGGGATGAGGGGCAAAGGCGCACAGGAATGCAGAAAGTGGGACGCGCATCGTTCCAGCGCGCCAGGAACATTCCAGAATGACCAGGAATTGATCAGACAGGAATGCATCCTATCGATCAAGATCTGGTATGATACGGCGTCGGATCGAAGCCGATCCACGTGATCCCTGTGATGCCATCGAATCGCCTGGCCATCACCTGAAGAGCTTCCTGGCTGTTGTCCACCAGAATGAAACGCCGCCCCAACTCAAGCGCTGCTATCCCCGTCGTCCCGCTGCCGGCGAAGAAGTCGAGCACGACGGCCCCTGGATGAGACGACGCCTGAATGATCCGGCGGAGAATGCCCAGCGGCTTCTGGGTCGGATACCCGGTCTTCTCAGAACCGTTGGTTGGTACAATCGTGTGCCACCATGTATCGGTTGGCAGTTTCCCGCGCGCCGCCTTCTCAGGTCCGACCAACCCCGGCGCCATATACGGGATGCGCTCGATGTCGTCCACGTTGAACACATGCCGACCGGGAACCTTCGCGTAGAGCAGGATGGTATCGTGCTTGGGGGGCCATCGGTCTCGCGGACGCCCGCCATAGTCGTAAGCCCAGATAATCTCGTTCAGAAAACAGGCGCGGTCGAAGATCGCATCCAGCAACACCTTGCAGTAATGCACCTCGCGGTAGTCCAGGTGGACGTAGAGGCACCCGTGCGGCGCCAGAATACGGTGCGCCTCGACGAGACGCGGTTCCAGGAATGCCAGGTAGTCGTCGAAGAGATCGGCAAAGCGCTTCTTCCCTACGACAATACTCTCGTAGCGATGTCCCTGGAAGCCGACACGGTCGCCGCTCTCAGAGCGCACGGTCTTGAGTTGAGTGCGCTCCTGAACTTTTCCGGTGTTGAAGGGAGGATCGATGTAGATCAGGTCTACCGATTCTGACGGAAGGGTGCGAAGCACGTCGATGTTGTCAGCAAGGTAGATTTTGCCGACAACATCGTCCTCAAGCAGACTCACATTCATAATTCTTCCCACATCGCCTGACTCCCTCAGCGAGAAGGAACGGCAAGCGCACCTGTCATGTCTCACACCCGCGCTACCCCGCAACCCGCTCGACCAGCCAGGTTACAGTGCCGGGGAACAGAATGACCAGGATCAGCACGACGAGTTGCAACACCATGAATGGTATCGCCCCTTTGTGAATATCGGCGGTTTCCACTTCCTTTGGCGCCACACTCTGAAGATAGAAGAGCGAGAAGCCGACCGGCGGCGAGATGAACGCAGTCTGGAGATTGACTGCCATCATAATGCCGAACCAGACCATATCGACGCCGAGCGCATTCGCGGCGGGCACAAAGAGCGGCATGACAATAAAGCAGATCTCGACGAATTCGAGGAAAATACCGAGCAGGAAGACAACGATATTACTGACAATAATGAACGCCAGCAAACCGCCCGGAAGACCGGTCAGGATCTCAGTGACAAACTTTGTGCCGCCCAAACCATCGAACACCAGCGAGAAGAAGGTGGAGCAGAACAGGATCATAATCACCAGCGTACTGGTGCGCGCCGTGCTGAGTGCCGAGTCTGCCAGCAACCTCCAGCTCAGGCGCTTATTCGCCCAGGCGAGCAGGATCGCACCAACCGCTCCAACCGATCCAGCTTCAGTCGGTGTCGCCAGACCGAAGAAAATACTTCCGAGCACAGCAAAGATCAACGCAATTGGCGGCACCAGCGCTTTCATAGATCTGGCGAATAGCGCCCATCCAGTGATCTGGCGCATTTCCAGCGGCAGAGGAGGCGCAAGGTCTGGTTTAAGATGGGCGACGACCAGACAGTAGAGCGCATACGAGCCGGCCAGCATTAACCCTGGGATCAACGCGCCAGCGAAAAGATCGCCGACTGAAACGCCGATCTGATCGCTGAGCACCACCAGCACCAGACTCGGCGGGATCATCTGCGCCAGCGTTCCCGACGATGTGATCACGCCGGTTGCCAGACCTTTGTCGTACCCTAGGCGCACCATGATCGGCAGTGAGATCAACCCCATCGCAATGATTGTTGCAGCAACAACGCCAGTGGTAGCTGCCAGGAGAGTCCCCACCGCAACGACGGCGAGAGCGATGCCACCGCGCAGTGGCCCGAGCAGAATGCCGACAGTTTCGAGCAACTCTTCAGCCAGCCCTGATTTTTCGAGCACCGAACCGAGATAGATGAAAAAAGGGATCGCCAGCAGCGTAAAGTCGGACATCGTCCCAAACCAGCGGTTCGGCAGCAGGCGGAGCAGGTCGAGTTTGAACGCATCGAGCGACAATCCGATCAACCCGAAGACAATCGCCGTTCCCGCAAATGAGAAAGCCACCGGGTACCCGCTAATCAGGAGAAAGAAGAACCCGACGAACATGGCGATAGCCAGCCACTCGTACCCCATCGTACTCTCCTATTCGACTACAGGTGCATGGTACTCTTCGATCTGCGCTGCCTGTTCGGCGCGAATGGCATTGGTCACAATCGCAAAATATTTGATCGCCTGGGAGATCGCCTGCAAAAGGAGCAGTACGAAAGCGACGATGATCATCGACTTGATCGGCGCCCGCGGGAGACCATCAGGATCTGGCGACATCTCCCAGGGTCCCCACCTGCCATTGGGCAGGCGTCCCCAGGAAAACATGACCGGATTGAAGGTCACGATAATCGCAATGATACAGAAGGGGATCAGGAAGAGCAGCGTTCCGGCGAGATCAATCAGGGCGCGGCGCTGTGGGGACCAGTTCGCGTACCAGAAATCGACCCGCACATTCAGGTTGTGCTTCAAAATATAGGCAAAACCAAGAAAGAACATGATTGAGAAGAGATACCACTGCAACTCAATAATAGCGTTTGAGGTGAGACGAACGCCGATAAAACGCCCAACGTAGCGCGCAATGACGTTGATAAAACCGATCGCCACCATCGTCATAACAACGTACGCCGTCTTGCTGCCGATCCATTCATTGAGCGCATCGATAGTATCGCTCACACGCAAGAGAAACTGCATAGAACGCTCCTGATGCTTTTGCACAGACACCCAGAACGCACCGTCACCGCTCTATGAAAAACGTGCACATAAAGTACACATGTGGCCCTGCGCACAGTTCCACACTGTGCGTGCATAGCG
Source organism: Roseiflexus sp. (assembly GCA_017743475.1). Taxonomy (GTDB): domain Bacteria; phylum Chloroflexota; class Chloroflexia; order Chloroflexales; family Roseiflexaceae; genus Roseiflexus. The sequence continues at coordinate 3,436 of JAGHYV010000069.1, forward strand.
CACGTATGTTTGTAGCACACATCAGACGGACGTCGCGGGAAGGCAGAGAAAGGATCCGACATCGTTTATTATACCATAACTCACTCAGATAATCGCCAGGACGACCGTCAATGTAACGATGCTGAGCAGGGTGGAAAACAGGACGGTGGTGATAACAAACTCTGGCAGCAGATCGTTCTCGACAGCAATGATCGACGCGAGCACCGCTGCTGGCATAGCCGCCTGCAATATGCCAACCGCACGCTCGATGCCGTCGAGACCGAACAGCGGCGCCAGCGCCAGCGCCAGTGCCGGACCTGCCGCCAGGCGTACTGCCGCCGCCAGGACGGTATCGAAGGTGAGGCGCGGCATGCCTGCGCCCGAAAGTTGAACGCCAAGCGCCACCAGCATGGTTGGGATCATCCCCGAAGCAAGCAGACTGATCGACCGTGCGATGAGGGAGGGGAGTTCGATCTGCAAACTGTTGACCAGCAATGCAGGCGGAACTGCAATCAGGGCTGGCGTTTTGACAACAGCAAGGGCTGCGCGCCAGGCGCTGCCGCGATGCCAGTTTGCTGCCGCCACTCCAACAACGAAGGCAAAGCTGGAAATTGCCAGAAAGTAGACGGTGCCAGCGACCAGCGCCTGATCGCTGCCGGGAAAGCGGAATTGAATGATGGGAATGCCAAAGTTGCCAACATTGCCAAAAACGGCAATCAGTATATACGCAGCCACCATTTTCGGCGGACGTCGCAGCGCTGTCGCAACCAGGTAGCCCACTGCAGCGCAACCCAGGTGAACGACAATCGTATATGCCACCATTTGCCCGGCAAGGGTTGCGCCAATGCGGGCACTGCTCATGACATCGAAGGTGAAAGCGGGAATAAGAATAAAGTACGAGAAGCGGGTCAGCGTCCGGGATTCAAGGTTGAGACGCGGACCAGCGATGTAGCCGAAGGACACCAGCAGGAACACCGGCGCGAGCACGTTGAGGAAGATCGACAGCAGAGCAGGCACGTCGCACTCCACACAACAGACAGAGCGAACACTGAATCATCAACGCTGTTCCGCAGATTCGGAATCTGCGGAACGGTGTTCAGCCAGGCGCTCCGTGGCGAGAAGAAAGAGTTTTCTTTTCTGATCCCGACAGACATCATCCGTCGCTTGCGCGTTGTCGGAGATAACCGAGCAACGCTTCGATCGCAGCACGCTGCTGGTCAGTTGTCTCCTGACGTTGCGATGCAAGCGTCAACAGTTCCTGCGCCTGTTGCGCCGCCTGATCGTAGCGCAGCAGATCGCTGAGCACAATCGTGTAGTTCTGGCGCGCTTCCAGATTGTCTGGTTGTAGCCGTACCGCTTCAGCAAATGCGCTTGCAGCAGTTTCGAGGTCGCCAGCGCGCACAGACAGCAATCCGATGATCGACGACAGTTGCGGGTCATCGGGGCGGGAAGATCGTGCTGACAAATAGCCGTCGCGCAGGCGTTTCATCTGATCAGGATCGGAGGAGAGTGCTGCGGCGATAGCGGTGATCTGACCATCAAGCGCGCGCGGGTCGCGCTCCAGCACCATCAGGTAGTGATCGACAGCGTCGGCGAATTTCCCCTGCGTGCGCAGGATGTCGCCCATTCGCAGGAGCGTGTCGTTGTAGAGGGGATCGAGCCAGCGTGACTTTTCGAGCAGCGTCAGCGCCTGATCGTGGTCGCCGGATCGGGCGACAGCGGTAGCGTACTCGTTTAGAATAGCGACATCCTGTGGCGCAATTGTGTGCGCTCGTTGATACCATTCTATCGCCTGCATCAGCGCTTCGCGATCCTGACCGCCGCTCAGGTTCTGGTACCAGAAATTGTACATGCGCGCCAGGTTGGCAGCGTGATCCTTGTTGAGCGGCGCCAGTTGCTGCGCGCGCAGCAGAACGGCGCGGGCATAACTCAGCAGTTCCATCGGCGTGCGTTGCAGCACAAACGACTGCAGCGCCGCCGTGTCATCGAGTTGCAGCAGCGTTGCAACGCTGGCATTCGGGTCGATCTGACCGAGCGTTGCACCGTTCCGACGCGCCTCATCTGCGCGCAGCGTAACCATGGTCATTAGTGATCGACCGAGAGTCAGGTAGTAGAAATCTTGATCCGGCTCCATGCGGATCGCGTCGAGCAGATAACTGGCGCCGATGATCTGTTGTTCCAGCCTGCCGCCCGGATTGTCAATATATCCCTGCGCCTGTTGCAGTCGCATATCCGCGAGCACGCTGTCCACGTTGAAGGCCCAGACGCTTAGCAGAGCAATGATAAGAATCACAGCGTACACTGCTATCGCCGCTGCACGCCCTTCCTGGCGGGTACGTGATGCGGTCGGGCGCCCGGATGACGATCCGCGCCTGACTGCCTGGGTGCGTCGCCCGTCGCGCTGACGGGCGGACGTCGTCGTCTTCTCCGGCTCTCTGTCTTTCGGTGTTCTGCTTGAACGGATCGCATTATCGGGAGTTGGCGATCCAGGCGACGCCGGTACCTTTTCCGGAGCAGCCTGTACGGGCGGCATACCGGGCAGGCGGTACATGCCGGCGATTCCGCCAGCGGACACGACGACCGCAAAAGACACCCACTGGAGCATCAACGTTGATACAATTGGGATGCCGGTCAATCCTTCAACCGCGTGCGCCGTCACAGCGGCAACCGCAGCAATAATCAGCACCTGCAAACCCCAGTCGTTCAGGCGCGTCATCAGACGCCACGCCAGCGCGAAGAAACTGAACAGGAGAAAGAGGTAACTGATCAGACCGAGCAGCCCTTTGTTGATAATCTCATCGAGATATGCCTGGTGGGATCGGTCCGGTGACGCTGATCGCGCTTCAAGACTGGTGAGCGAGGGGGGGTAGAAGGGGTTGTACGCCACAAACATGGTTTCGGGACCCCACCCGACGATCATGCGCAACGGATTGGAGCGGATGAGACCAACAGCACCACCAGCTTTATCGTCGCCGAACCATATCAACCAGCGCACCCGCCCCGTGCCGCTCTCTACTTCGAGCAGGCGCCCCATGCGACCAATGTACGGAACGTCGCGCAACTGCTGAAAGACCGGCGCATCGGAAAGGTTGAAGGCTGCCAGGAAACCGCCCAGTGCAATAGCCAGCGCCACCTCGCCGATCAGCAACCCGCGCCAGAGTCGCACACGTTCCGGGTTATCCCGATGCGCCCGGCGCAACGCAAGCACAATCACCAGGGTAAAGAACACAAACAGCGCTGCAAAGCCGCCGATCCAGGGTCCGCGACTCTGGGTAAAGAAGGTAGCGATTAGCAGCAGGGCTGCGATCACAAACGCACCGACCGCTTCGAGTACGTAACTAAGGCGCGATGGCGCATCGGGGCGCCGCGGAAGCAGAATCACCAGCGCATAACCGGCCGCCATAAGCACGGTTGCAATCCCTAACCAGAGTGGCCACTCAACCCCTGGTCGCCCCTCAAGCGGAACCACCCGCTGGTTCGGTCCCTGCCCCAGCGTATACGAAACGCCAAGAAGGAAGACATAACCAATCAGCAGGATGCCTGGTATCAGCTTGCCAAATGTCAGCCGCTCAGCGCGGTGCGGCGCCAGTGCGATCAGCAAAAACAACCCGCCCGCAACTACCAGCGCACCAGGGTAGACCCACCAGTAGCGCAGATCGGCAGCGCGCACCACCGCGCCGAACATCATGGCGGCAAAGACCAGCGCCAGCGCAGCCAGAGCCAGGAGTGCATACGCCGCTCCCCATCCAAGATCGATCAACGGCTGCGGAGGGGAGACCTGGCTGCTGCGCGCATGATGCATGGCAATAATGCCGCGATAGAGCGCGTAGGGCAGCACCATGATCATGTACGCCGCCACAAAGATCGAATTTCCCATCGTGGAAGCGACGCGGGACACTACATCGCCGCGCCAGGGGAGCGGATCGAGCTGAACGTGCTGCACGAGACCGTAGCAGGCGGCGATCAAGCTAGACAGGATCATCACGGCGACCAGGCGATCAAGTTGTGCGCGACGACGCAGGTAGAGTGCAATCAGGACGCCGAGCGTGATATAGGAGAGGTTCGTGAATGTGCCCTGCAAGCGCTGGTAAGACCCCCAGAAACTGACCAACGGTGCGACCGAGACTACCGTCGCCAGCACGAAGACCGCAGCATAGATCAGGGTTGGAATAGCGAGCGGCACAGCAGCGATACGACGCCACCAGGGGGCGCTATTTACGTCCCCATTCCCGTTGGCAGGAGGGCGTGGAGTAGAGATCTTTTCGAGGGCATGGATCAGCGCTGCCGCCAGCATAATTATTACAATCGAGCGCAGCGTTGTCGCTTTATCTGGCTCGAAGTGACGGGCTGACAGCAGATTGAAGTATGTTGGTATCAGCAACAGCGCGAGCAACCATCCACCCTCGATCACACGCTCGCACCAGACTGAGACAGGAGATGGACGTGACACCTGAAAACCTCCCGCCAGCGAATCCTCAAGCCAGCTTGATCATTTCTTGATCTCAACATGAAGCGCGTTGGACGACAGATTGCGGCCGGTCCGCTGTTTGTACGCACGCGCCCGTTCGAGCATATCCAGAGCGCTCCGAAGACTGTGTTCGCTCACCGGCGTGCCATCAAGCATTGCAGCAATCTCATGGGCCCGTTGGGCATCGTCAAGCTGCGTCACCACCGTGCGCGTTCGACCATCACTGAAGAGTTTGGCGATGGCGTAGTGCGCGTCAGCGAATGCAGCAACCTGCGGCAGATGCGTGATGCAGATGACCTGATGCCGGTCGCTGATGCTCCAGAGCTTCTCGCCTACCACCTGACCGGCGCGACCGCCAACACCAGCGTCGATCTCATCGAACACTAGGGTTGGAATGTCATCAACACGCGAAAGGATCGATTTCAACGCAAGCAGCAGACGGGCACTTTCACCACCCGATGCAATCCGTGCTAGTGGCTTGAGCGGTTCACCGGGGTTGGGCGAGAGCAGGAATTCAACGGTATCGATGCCAGTGCGATCAAACGACCAGCGCCGTTCAACGCCGTTCTCGATGATTGGAACCCCTTCCGGATCTTCAGTACGTTCCAGATTGACCGCAAAGCGCACGTGTGGGAGGGCAAGATCGCGTGCTGACTGTTCAACTGCCGCTGCCAGGCAATCACCCGCTTCACGCCGCCGTTGCGACAACTCACCGGCGAGACGACCAATCTCTTCGAGCAGGTGTCGTTCTTTCGCTTCAAGGTCAGCCAGGTGCTCCGCGCTACGGGTCAGGCGTTCAATCTCCGCCTCGGCAGATGCCGCGCGCTCCAGGATATGCTCGATACTGCTGCGATACTTTCGCTGCATATCGCGGATCAGCGTCAAACGGTCCTCGATAGCATCGAGACGAGCTGGGTCAAACTCCATAGCATCGCGATAGGCGCGGATGCGTGTTGCCAGATCCTCAACGCTGTAGAGCAGTTCGGTCGCCTGTTCAGCTGCCTGGCTCAGCGTCGGGTCGAGGCGGGCGAGTTCGGTCAGCGCATCACTGATAGCGCCAAGGAGTTCGACAGCAGATCGAGAGGTGCGTCGCCCTGTCTCATCACCAGTATACAGGAGCGCATATGTCGTTGCTACCAGTTCTGTAATGCGCACACTATTCTGAAGCAACGCACGCTCGCGCAGCAACTCCTCCTCTTCGCCCGGACGCAGACGCGCCGCCCGAACGTCCTCGAGCAGGAACGTCAACTCCTGGATGCGCTCAGTCCGACGCTGCGCTGCACGCCGCAACGCATCGAGTTCATCGCGCACCTGGCGCAGCGCCGCAACCTGCGCCGCAACCTGTTCACGCAACGGTATCAGACCGCCGAACCGGTCGAGCATCTCGCCGTGGGTGCGACTGTTGAAGAGCGAAAGACCTTCGTGTTGACCGTGAATATCAACCAGGCGGCTGCCAATATCGCGCAACACGGCGCTGCTTACCGCACGACCGTTCACGCGCGCAACGCTGCGCCCGCTCTCACGGATGATCTCGCGCGACAGGATCACTTGATCGTCGTCGTCGCGCAAGCCATACTCATCGAGGAGCGAGAGGAGATCAGGGCGATCAGCAATGCTGAAAATCCCCTCGACCCGCGCGCGCTCACTTCCGGCGCGCACAAACGAGGGGTCAGTCCGCTCGCCGCGCAGCGTGCCTAGCGCATCAATAATGATCGACTTGCCAGCGCCGGTTTCGCCGGTCAGGACATTGAACCCGCCACAGAAGCGCAGATTGAGGCGTTCGATAATCGCAAAATCGCTGATGTTGAGTTCAAGCAACATGCACGTGACGGCGTATGCATCACACCTGACTGCACAGGCAGCAAAATTGTACCACAGCCGGTTGCGGCATGGCTTCGATCACGCGCTTACTTCCCACGTTCCACCACCTGGATCGGGCGTTTGGTGACCGGACTGGCGCGACTCTGCATCCACACATAGACGAAGCGCTGAATGGCTGTGATGTTGCTCAGGATTGCAAGACACCACAACATAAGTGTTACCCAACCGGTCAACAATCCAAGAACGATCAGCGCGATCCGTTCAGGACGCTCGAGCAGTCCCACTTTGCAATCGAAGCCGCATCCTTCGGCGCGAGCGCGGATATAGCTGGTCAGCAGCGAACCTATTGCTGCCGCAAAGATCAGCAGGGTCTCAACCGTGTGAACAGCCGAACGCTCGAAGTAGATCAGAAGCCCAAGGAAAATAAGCATATCCGCGTAGCGATCAAAGGTGGAGTCGAGGAACGAACCGAAACGACTGACCTGATTCTTCGCCCGCGCCAGTGCGCCATCGAGCACATCGAAGAGACTGGCGAATGCGACGATCAACCCGCCGATGAAGAACTGTCCCGATGCCAGCCACCAGACGCTGGCCAGTGTCAACAGCAGGTTTAAGAGTGTCAGCGTGGACGCATGCAGGCCAGTGCGTCCGAGCGTTCGCGCCATCAGATCGCCCGTCCACTGACGAATGCGCGTGGTATATCGCTTCGTAAACATCGACTCAACCTCATATGCATCAGCAAGGGGATTATCAACTGTCGTTGCGATCTGATCGCAAATACGCACACCTGTCTGCCGATAGGCGATCAAAAAACTCCTGCAACTTTATCCTCGGTATGGAACACGATAGTGACCCGAAGTTCACGTTCGCTGCGGACCAGACTTACCGGCGTTCCCGGTAGACGTTCGAGTTCACAGCGGATTGCCTGGCCATCAGGAGACGGATCGGAACGCGCAGTGCGTTGACGTTTGTCGGGCTTCCGAATATCCAGGAGCGGGCGAACAGCCGACAGCGCACGATGAATATCGCCAGTTGTCCGGGTATGTCCGGTCAGGCGCTCCACCTCACAGACATTCAGGTCGTGATCGATAATCGCCGCTACAGTCGCTTCCTGCGCCGCCTGATTGGCAAGCCTGAGCAGTGCGCGTCCATGACCGGCGCTAACACGTCCTGCCAGCAACGCCTGTTGCGCCACTGGCGCCAGACCTAGCAGGCAGCATGTATTGGCGATCGCCTCGCGACTCCAATCGACCCGTTGAGCGATGGCTTCATTGCTCAAACCAATCTCGTCTCTCAGCGTCTGATAGGCGTGCGCTTCTTCAAGCGTATTCAAGTCGGCGTGCTGAATGTTTTCAATCAGCGCAATTTCAAGCGCCTGCTGGGGGGTGCTTTCACGAACGATGACCGGCACGCGATCAAGACCGGCTCTCCGGGCAGCGCGCAGGTGCCGCTCGCTGACGATCAGTTCATACCGACCATCATCACGTTCTGTGACGATCAATGGCTGGATGATCCCGTGCTCGCGGATCGATGCCGCGAGTTCATCGAGCGCGGCATCATCGAAATCAGAGCATGGTTGGTACGGACTGGCATCGATACTGTCGATCAACGCCTCACGCACGACCGTGCGCTCTGGATCGCCGGGGATCAATGCTGCCAGACCGCTGCCAAGCCCTCGAGGACGTTTCATCGCGCAACCGCCTGTCGATCAATACGGCGCAACACCTCATCGGCGAACGCAGCATACGCCTGCACACCGCGACTGGAAGGATCATACTCCGCAATGGTGCGGCTGTAGCGAGGCGCTTCACTGATGCGCACACCGCGCGGGATGAACGTATTGAAGATACGCTGCGGAAAGTAGCACCGCACTTCCTCGACCACCTGCTGCGCCAAGTTGGTGCGACCATCGAACACAGTCATAACCACACCCATGATCGTCAGACGTGGGTGGAGATGGTCACGCACCTGTCGTCCCTTTCAACCGCGCCAGCCCTTCAAGCGCCAGGTACTCACACTGAAGCGGAACAATCACGCTGTGCGCAGCGCAGAGCGCATTGAGCGTCAGAAGTCCCAGCGAGGGCGGATAATCGAGGACGACCCAGTCGTACCCAACCACCTGACTGAGCGCGTCGACAAGATGCCACTTGCGCCGTTCAGCGGAGACCAGTTCAACCATCGCGCTGGCAAGGTGCTCTCATTCGCCAGTACGATGTCCAGTCCGTCACGACCGGTAGAGCGGATCGATCGGTCGAGACCGGTGATGCCGACCACGACCTCGTATGTTGAGAAGCGCAAGTCACGTTTGGCGACCCCCAGTCCATGGGGATCGCAATCGACCAGGAGCACCTGTTGACCACGACTCGCAAGTTCACCTGCGAGATTGACCGCCGTCGTCGTCTTCCCGATGCCCCCCTTCTGGTTGGCCATGGCAAGAATATACGGTTCGGAAGAGCCAATCGCTACCATCGCTATACTGTTTCGCGTGAAACGCTGCGCGCCCCGCTGACGCCACTCCATTGTAGCACGAGGCAACACTTTGCGCGAACCGTATTGTTATAAGCGATCTCAAAACAAATTGCCCAAATGTGAATTGATCATGCGCTGGCATACATCATCCCCCAGCTGTCCCTAAAACTCTTTTGCATCCACCTTGACGTACCAATTCACACCGTGTTAGTATGAAGACTAATGCTACTATCAGACATCTTCACGCTTGCTGTGCGCAAACGTGCAAGCGATCCTCAGAAAGGTCGACCGATGATCCGTGTAACTGTTGACAGCATCCGCGTGAGTCTGCTGACGCAGCACCGTGTCGTCGTCCTGCGCGAAGCCGAGAGTCGGCGCTATCTACCGATATGGATCGGCGCCTTTGAGGCGGATGCAATTGCGCTCGCCATGCAAGGACACGAACCGCAGCGCCCGATGACGCACGATCTGCTCAAATCGGTCTTCAGTGAACTGGGCGCGACGATCAGCCATATCGTCATCAATGACATCCAGGATAGCACCTTCTTTGCGCGGATCGTCGTCGAGCAGGGCAGCCACACGATTGAGATCGACTCCCGTCCTAGCGATGCGATCGCGCTCGCGGTGCGCGCCGATGCGCCGATCTATGTCGAAACGCATGTCTTCGAGGCTGCCGGTGTGCTCTTTGACGAGGAGGAAACCACTGCAGCCGATGAGCAGCCGATGAGTGCGGCGCGACCTTCCGCAAGCACGGCCGAGACTGACGAACCAGACGCCGATACATCCGCCGATGAGGGTCTGTCGCTCTTCCGCGATTTCATCAATACCCTGGACATCGACGATGATGAGAAGAACAAGGGGAAGAAACAGTAGCTGGCCGACGCACGAGTGTTTGTTGTTGCAGGACACAAATGTCGTTACAGGATGCGTCCCCCTGAACGCAGGAGGACGCATTCTGTTCAGCAGTTCGTCTCTGATTCAATCTTGTGGAAAACAGGGGTGATTTTGTGGATAACATCATGAATATGTGGATAAGTCGGTGGATCGGGTGTGCCAGGAAGGTGGAAGCATAGGGGGAGATTTGTCAATCCCCGCCAGCTCTCTGGATAAAGGTGGAAACAGTTCCACCTTTCGTCCCAGAGAGCGTAGGGCATCCTGGAGCATTCTTCGCGTCTTCTTCCACTAATCCACACCCACTACTATCACGAGTGTCGTTATTCAATACAAATGAGGTTTCGGGAAACTTCCATAGAGCGAGACCTGGATCACACACAGCGCCAGTATGTGTAACCTTCTTTTCTTCGCGCATTGACAGCACGCCGACTCTATCGTATACATAAAGTGACAGAAAATGATCTCGCTCCCGATACACCCATCCGCGCGCTGAGTTCGCTTACGAGGTAACCGATATGGCCGCTACGATCCTCGTTGTTGAGGATGAGGAGCCGATTCTGAATCTGGTCGTCGCCTACCTCAAGGCCGACGGCTTTGTTGTTCATACTGCGCGCGACGGTGAATCGGCACTGCAACAGGCGCAGACGGTGCGTCCTGACCTGGTTGTACTCGATCTTCTGCTTCCTGGAATTGACGGTCTTGAAATTTGTCGTCGCTTGCAGCACGATGGCGGTCCATATGTCCTCATGTTGACTGCACGCGCAGAGGAGGTCGATAAGGTCGTTGGTCTGTCGGTGGGCGCCGATGACTATCTGACCAAACCGTTCAGCCCGCGTGAACTGGTAGCGCGCGTCAAAGCGATTCTGCGCCGCCGGCGTCATACAGGGGCAGCGCCAGCTGAGAATACACTCCTGACCTTCCGCGATCTTCAGATCGATGTTGCGCGACGAGAGGTGCAGCGGCGCGGCGTGCCGGTGACGCTGACAGCGCGAGAGTTCGATCTACTCTACACGCTTGCTGCTATGCCGGGGCGTGTGTTTACGCGCGAGCAACTCCTGGAACGGGTTTGGGGACACGATTTTGATGGCGTTGATCGCGTTGTTGATGTGCATATCAGTCTGTTGCGCCGGAAACTTGAAGATGATCCCGCTGAGCCGACGCTGATCCAGACGGTGCGGGGAGTCGGATATAAGTTTACCGGTTGATCGTATTGTTCGACCGTCAGTGCAGGCTTGCGCTACGTTGTGTGATTACATATGTCCTGGTTACATCAACTGCGCTGGAAATTGTTCGTTTCACACGCGATCATTATTGTGATTGCGGTTGTCGTGCTGCTTGGCGCGGCGCAGATTCTGGTACGCAGCAGCTTGATGGAAAGCGCAACCCTGGCGTCATTGTCCGCAGGGGATGATCTGCTGATTGCATCAAGTGAAGTTGCTGTGCAGCGCCGGTTTCAGTCTATTCTTGAACAGGCGCTGTTACTCGCGAGTTTTGGCGCGCTCGCCGCAGCGGTCGTCGTCAGCCTGTTCGTCTCCCGGCGGATCGTTGAGCCGTTGCAGGATCTGACTGCCGTGAGTCGTCGGTTGGCGCAGGGGTATTACCGTGAGCGGACGTTCATTCATTCCGATGATGAACTGGCTGAGTTGAGCCAGAGTATTAATCATCTGGCGGAGGCGCTCGATCGCACCGAACAGCGTCGCCTGGCACTGATCGCAGATGTGGCGCACGAGTTGCGCACGCCGCTGACCACGATTGAGGGGTACATGGAAGGCTTGCTGGACGGCGTTATTGCACCGGACGAGCAAACATTCACCCTGATCCGTCATGAAGCGGCGCGGCTGCGCCGTCTGACCGAGGAACTCGGTCTGTTGTCACGCGCCGAAGCCGGCGAACTGCGCGTCCAGCCGCGCCTGTTCGATCTCTGTACCATGTTGCAGGAGTTGATCGCGCGCTTTCAACCGCAGTTCGCCGCCTGTGAGGTCGAGTTGCGCCTGCATCTGCCGGTCCAGTCTCTCACCATCTATGCCGATCCTGATCGCCTTATGCAGGTCATGGTGAACCTGCTGTCGAATGCGCTGCGCTACACCCCCGCCAGCGGTCTGGTGGAGGTGTCGTTGACGCTGCTCGGCGAGTATGTGCGCATTTCGGTGCGCGACACTGGCATCGGCATTGAAGCTGAACATCTGCCGCTCATTTTTGAGCGCTTCTATCGTGTGGACAAATCGCGCACGCGGAATAGTGGTGGAACTGGCATTGGACTGACTATTGCCCGTCACCTGGTGTACGCCAGCGGCGGCGAGATCTGGGCGGAAAGCGATGGCGCTGGCAAGGGATCGACATTTCATGTCACCCTGCCGACTGCCACTGTCTACCAGCCGGTTCAGATCGCTGTTGCGGACGGCTAAACCAGGCGCAGGGTCGTTTGTGGCGTTGGAGAAGCCGAACGTACAGGTATTCGCCTGTTCAGACCTGGTATGGTAGGAGGCGTGCTCTGAATTGGACTGGGCTGTTGGTTGGGGGTATGTTCTGGCTCGCAATGGTCTCCATTGCGCTGCTGCTCCTGACATTGCTGTTTCCGCAGCTCGAACGCCGCGACGAGGATCGCCCCCGCACACTGTCGCCGCCGTATGTGCCGCGTCGTCAATCTGAGCAGCCTTCCATGCCGGCAGTGACGATCGTTGAAACCCCGAAGACTGCGAGTCTCCCCCGTTCAGTACAGACTGCCTACTGGTCGGCGAATACACGGCTGATTCGCATCTTGCTGCTGGTATGGGGCGGGAGCGTGCTTTTGCCGACCCTGTTGGCGGCTGAATTGAGCCGGATACGGGTGTTGACCGGCTTTCCGTTGTCCTACTTTCTTGCTGCACAGGGCGCTCCGATCCTTTTCCTTGTCCTGGCTGCCCTCTACACCGCGATTATGACGCGCCGCGATCGTCAACTGGGAGGGCGTCAGGTCGATCCATCGCTGCCGGTCGCCGATACAGTGTTGCCGGTGGCGCTGGTGATCGGCGGCGGTACGCTGATTGTCGTTGCCGATGTGGTGTTTCGACTGCCGGTGACGATCATTGGCTGGGTCCTGATCATTCTGACGATCGTGGTCTATGCTTCAATTGGCATCCGCAGCCGCGCCCAAGACCTGGAAGCGTACTATGTGGCGGGGCGACGCATTCCGGCGTTGTTCAATGGGCTGGCGATCAGCGCGGACTGGATGAGCGCGGCGACCTTTATCTCGCTTGCCGGTACGCTCTGGATGTTGGGCTATGAAGGGCTGGCGTACATCATCGGCTGGACCGGCGGATATGTGTTGCTGGCGCTGCTGCTGGCGCCCTATCTGCGCAAGTTCGGACAGTACACCATTCCTGAGTTTATCGGCGCGCGCTATGCCTCGACCGTCGCTCGGTTGGTCGCCGCGATTGTGACGGTTATCGTTTCGTTCACCTATTTGACGGCGCAGGTGTCCGGGATTGGTCTGATTATGGGGCGCTTTCTTGGCGTCAATTACCTGTTTGGCGTTGCGATCGGTCTTGGCGCGGTGCTGTTCTGCTCCTACCTGGGAGGAATGAAGGCGGTCACATGGACGCAGGTTATCCAGGCGATCGTGATCGTGGCGACCTATCTGATCCCTGCCGCACTGCTGTCGCTCAGAGATACAGGGGTCGCTCTGCCGCAGATCATGTATGGCGCTGCCTTCGATGTCATTGCCGATCTTGAATCCACCCAGAATATCCCAAAATCATATGCCGAACCATTCAATGACTGGTCGGTCTGGCAATTTCTGGCGCTGGCGTTCTGTCTGATGTGCGGCACTGCCGGTCTGCCTCATATCCTGGTGCGGTTTTATACGACGCCGTCGGTGATCCATGCCCGGCGCAGCGTAAGCTGGGCGCTTTTGTTCATTGCGCTGGTCTATCTGACCATCCCGGCGTATGCCGCCTTCTCGCGCTGGGAAATCCTTGCGCACGTCGTTGGTCAGTCGGTGCGTTCGCTGCCACAGTGGGCAGTGAACTGGGGGAATGCCGGACTGTTGAGCATTACCGACCTGACGACGCTTGAAGGAGAGACGGTGGCGACCGTGCCGGGATGGGCGAAGAGTCTGCTGGAAAGCGGGGGGCTGCAATTTGTCGATGCGAACGGTGATGGGCGCATCCAGATCGAAGAGTTGAGCGGGCGCGCGGTTACTCCCACGTCGATTGACGGCGTGTTGCAGTACAACGAGTTGAAAATCAGCCCCGATCTGGTCGTGGTCTCGACTCCTGAAATCGTCGGTCTCCCCGGCACTGTCGCTGCACTGGTGATCGCTGGCGGACTGGCAGCAGCGCTAAGTACTGCCGATGGATTGTTGATCGTCATCACGTCGTCGGTGGCGATCGATGTCTATCAATCGCTAAATCGGCACGCATCAACACGCACATTGCTTGCAATTGGACGTGTCGCCCTTTTCCTGGCAGCGGTGCTGGCTGCGCTCACCGCTCTACGCCAGCTAGGCATTATTGTCGAACTGGTCGCATGGGCATTCTCCATTGCGGCGGCAACGCTGTTCCCGGTGCTGACGCTCGGTATCTTCTGGCGACGCGCCAATCGTCAGGGTGCGATTGCTGGCATGATCACCGGTCTGCTTGCTGTCGCCAGCGCAATCGTTATCAACCTGTTGAGTCCATCCACGAACTTCTATGGAATTTCTGGTCCTGCAACCGGTATCTTTGGCATGATCGCCGCACTGGTCACGACTGTCGTTGTTAGTCTCCTGACTCCTCCGCCTCCGCCAGCGACCCAGACGTTGATCGATGCCATTCGACGGCCGTAGAACGTACAGATGCATGCGGATGGTGCTCTTGACACGCACATCCCAGTCGTGTACCATACGGATGCATACATGGTACATCGATAGTTTATCCAGTTGCGTTGACGAGGACGAGTAGCTGCGAGTCCGCCTTCAGGGAGGGTGTGCCGATGACTGTGAGTGCACCCGGCGATAGGCGCAGCGAAAACCACCTCCGAGCCGCTTCTTGAACGTCTCCGACAAGTATGGAAGCGCGGGTTCGCCCGATACAGCGATCACGAGGGAAAGCGTTGCTGCGCGCAGACGTGCGCCATTACAACGCTGTTCCGAACATGGGTGGAACCACGAAGCGACCCTTCGTCCCATCAGTGGATGAGGGGTTTTTTCATTCGAGAATGACGATGCGCTCTCGTTCGACACGATTTCAATCGCGCCCGCGGCGCAGTCTTTCCTGCCTGGGGTGGACTGTGGCGCTCATCTGGTTGTTTGTGGCGCTTGTGGCAATATATTCGTTCTGGTTGCGCCCGTCTCTCAGCCGCATGATCGGCGAGCAAACTGCGCTACGGCTCGATACCGGCAGTTCTGCGGCAGCAACCGGCGTTCTGCCAACGCTGGTCGCTGCGCTTCCTGCTGGCGAAGTGCGGATTACCGAGCAAGAGGCAAATGCCTACCTTCAGACGTATGCTGATCTGCTTGCGCCAATCGAACAGACAAGCATCCGGTTCGTCTCCGATGGTCTGGAGATTGATGTGCGCGCCTTCGGCATCGACGGCACAGCACGTATGGGATTGGCGCTCCAGAATGGTCGGGTCATTGCGCTCAATCCGCGTCTTGACGGTCCACTTGGCCGTCTCGTTGCCTTCGACGAACTGCTGGCGCCGCTTGAGCAGCAGTTGAACGACCAACTGCAGGCGCAGGGTCGCCGGATCACCGATCTGCGGATCATCCCCGGTGCATTGGTCGTCACATTAGCCGACGCATAACGACAAATGAGGTTTTTCGTATGCCAGTCAAACCAGACACAGATCCCTACTACCGTCTGCGCCATTCTGCCGCGCACGTAATGGCGCAGGCAGTGCTTGAAATCTTTCCCGAAGGAAAAATTGCTATTGGTCCGCCCATTGAGGATGGGTTCTACTATGATTTCGATCTGCCGCGCCCGTTGACGCCCGATGATCTGAAGGAGATCGAACAGCGGATGCGTCGCATTATCGCTGGCAGACACCCGTTTGTCCACCGTGTTGTCGATCCCGATGAAGCGCGATCACTCTTCCGTGATCAACCGTACAAACTGGAGTTGATTGAAGGGTTGCTACATGGTCAGGACGAGTATGGCGAACAGGGCGAGTCGGGAGCCGGAACTGTTATTTCGACGTACAGGCACGATACATTCGAAGATCTCTGTCGCGGTCCGCACCTTGAACATACCGGGCAGATACCGCCAGACGCCTTCAAACTGATGAGTGTGGCTGGTGCCTACTGGCGTGGCGACTCAAACCGTCCCATGCTGCAACGGATCTATGGTACTGCCTGGAACAGCAAAGAAGAACTCGACGCCTACCTGCACCGTCTCGAAGAGGCCAAACGGCGCGATCACCGTCGCATTGGGAAAGAGTTAGGGCTGTTCTACTTCTCCGATGATATTGGACCCGGTCTGCCGCTCTTTACGCCAAAGGGCGAGATGCTGCGCCATCTCATGGAGTCATACGTGCGCGAGGTGCAGACGCGCTACGGGTATCAGCATGTCTGGACCGGGCATATCGTCAGGGAGACGCTCTACAAGAAATCCGGTCACTATGAAGCGTACCGCGAGAACATGTTCCCGCCGATGGTCGAGGATGAGGATCATGTCTACCGGCTCAAACCGATGAACTGCCCCAGTCATATGACTCTGTACAAAGAGATGGGGATCCATTCGTACCGTGATCTGCCGCTGCGCTTCGCAGAATTTGCCACGCTCTACCGCTATGAGGATCGCGGAACGCTGACCGGGTTGACGCGGGTGCGGGCGCTGACGCAGGACGACTGTCACATTTTTTGCCGTCCTGATCAGATCGAGGAGGAGTTCGGCCTGGCGCTGCGTCTCATCCGCGAGGTACTTGAAACCTATCGTTTCACCGATTATCGTGTGCGCCTTTCGTTGCGCGGCGCGGGCGGCAAGTATATTGCCGATGACGAGGCGTGGGACCTGGCGGAAAACGCGCTGCGTGCGGCGCTCGACCATTACGGGGTTGAGTATGAGGAAGCGCCCGGTGAAGCGGCGATCTACGGTCCAAAAGCCGATTTTCTGGCGCGCGATGTGCTGGGTCGCGAGTGGCAACTGTCGACCATTCAGGTGGACTTTATTCAACCACGTCGGTTGGGACTTGAATATATCGCCGAGGATGGACAACCGCGCACACCGGTGGTGCTGCACCGCGCCGTCACCGGATCGACCGAGCGTTTTCTGGGAGTCTTGATTGAGCACTATGCTGGCGCTTTTCCGCTCTGGCTTGCGCCGGTTCAGGCAATCGTCATTCCTATCTCCGACGAGCGGCACAGCGCATATGCCACCGAGGTCGGGCGGCAATTAACCGCAGCCGGGTTGCGGGTCGAAGTTAATCTGAGCAAAGATCGCATGCAAGCCAAGATCCGACAAGCGCAGTTGCAGAAGATACCGTATATGCTTATAATCGGCGACAGGGAGCAGCACACTGGCGCGGTTGCGGTACGAACCCGATCCGGCGAGGACCTTGGCGCGATGCCGGTTGCGGCGTTCATTGAACGCGCCCGGGCTGAAATCAAAGCAAAGGCATAGCAACGAGGAAGCATCGATGAAGCGGTTTGTGATCGGCTTTGCTGTCGGTGTGGCCATCGGCGCGGCTGCCATTGCAATTGGAACGTCGCGCTTTGGCGGGGTCGAGGCGCTGGTTGCACGGGTGCGCGGCGCAATTGCTGTTGGTCGCCAGGCGATGGAAGCCTGCGAACAGGATATGTGGGCTGATGTACGCCGGCGACGCGCCTTCGGCGCTGCGCATGCCGGATCAAATCCGTTCGATCCGCTGGGAGCGCCGTATGAACGCTGAAATCCTGGCAATTGGTTCGGAGTTGCTGCTCGGTGAGACGGTCGATACCAACAGCGCCTATCTGGCGCGCCAACTGGCGTCGATAGGCATCGACCTGTTTCGCAAGTCGGTCGTCGGCGACAACGAAATGCGCATCGCCGCAGCCATTGACGAAGCGCTCAATCGCGCCGATCTTGTCATCTGCACCGGCGGGCTTGGTCCAACGGTCGATGATGTCACTCGTGAGGCAGTGGCGCGCGCCCTGCAACGACCGCTGGTGTTCCATCAGCACCTGCTCGATCAGATCGAGGCGCGTTTCCGTGCCTTCGGTCGGCCAATGCCGGAGAGCAACCGTCGGCAGGCGTATGTTCCTGAGGGCGCGCGCATTGTCGAAAATCCGCGCGGCACCGCTCCCGCCTTCATTGTTGAGGATGCTCGCGGTACTGTAGTGGTTCTGCCTGGCGTTCCTTCCGAAATGCGCTACCTGTGGGAGAACGCCATTCTGCCGTACCTGCGCGACGAACGTGGTGAAACCGGGATCATCCTGGTGCGCACACTCCACGCCGTCGGTCTCGGCGAGAGCGTGATCGGCGAAAGGCTTGCCGACCTGATGGCGCAGACGAATCCGACACTCGGCATTTCTGCCAAGCGCGCCCAGTATGAATTGCGCATCGGCGCCAAAGCTAGCAGTCGCGCAGCCGCCGAAACGATGATCGCACAGGTCGAGTCAACAATCCGTGAGCGCCTCGGTTCGCACCTGCTCGGCGATGAACGGCTCGATCAGACCGTCGCCCGAATGCTCCGCGAGCGCGGGAAGACGCTTGCACTGTATGAGGGCGCGGTGACGGCGCCGCTCTACCGTGCATTGAGCAAAGAAGCGCTCGAAAGCGTGCGCGGGGTTATCATGCATCCCACCGACATCCCGGCTGATGATGATGCGGCGCAGAGTCTTGCGCGCACCGGCGCCGTTGATGTGCGTCATCGCTGGCGCACCGACATCGGACTGGCGTTGCAACCGTCCGGTTTGATCGCCTCTGATGGCTTCGCAACGGTATGCGTGGCAATTGCGCATACCGGCGGGGTCGATGAATGGCAACGCCGCTTCGATATGCGAAGTGACGATGTCTGGGACTTTGCCGGAACGATGGCGCTCGATGCGCTGCGCCAGCACCTTGCGTCAGCATAGGTGCTGGTTGATTGCTCCATTCTTGCGTGACTGCATGAATCTTCGCACTGCTATCCGAACCGTCCACAGCGACCCGCTCTGGTGGCGCAAAATCCTGATCGGTGGCGCGTTATTCATGTCGATCATTGGTGCGCCGTTTGCTGGCGGGTGGATTATCGAGTATATCGATAATTCACGGAAAGGGTATGCCACGCCGCTGCCTCCCTGGTTCGACTGGTCGACGCGCTGGATTATGGGCATGTTCGCCTGGATCATCGATTTTCTGTTCTATGTGATGCCGCTCATGATCGCAGGCGTTCTCTTCTTCTGCGTTGCATTTTCAGCAGTGTTGAGCAACTCGCCCGGGCTTGCCGGGCAATTGTTCGCAGTGCTGGGCGCCATTCTCGCTCTTTACCTGACATTCGTCTTTCTGAGCAGCGTTTCGATGGTGGGGCGTCTGATCTATGTGCAGGACGCTTCGCCGGAGCAGGCAATGAGCATGCTCGCCATGCGCGAGGCGCTGCGACCCGGCGCGCGCGCCGTATACTTTCGCGCCCGTCTGACGTCGCTACCCGCATATCTGCCGGCAGTCGCACTTGGTGCACTGACGTTCCTGGCTGCCAGTCGTTTGACCATTCCCGGTACGTCGCTGATTGTGGCGCTGCTGATCTGGTTGACGTTGAGCGCGTTACTGTATGCGCATCTCATCGTCGTCCAGATCTATGTTGCCGCAGAACGCGAACTCGAACGGCGGGGACTAGCTCGTGTCCGTGAGTTAGTGTAAAAAGGAGAAGGAACGATGGAGATTGGCAAGGCGTTCACCTTTGTGACCGAAGACGAACAGTGGATCACCAAGGTGCTGATCGGCGGTCTCATTCAATTCGTGCCATTGTTGGGAACAATCGCTATTCTGGGGTACTCCTACCGTGTGGCGCTGAATGTGGCGCGCGGCAATCCGCGTCCGCTGCCAGCATGGGGTGAGTTTGGCGACTTCCTGGGACGAGGCTTCTTCGCGCTGGTCATCCAGATCGTGTACCTGCTGCCACTCATCGTGCTCTATGGCGTTTTCGTGTTCCTGACAGTTGCAGGTGCAGCGGTAGCAGAAGATTCGGAGGCAGTCGCTGGGGTTCTCGGTTTACTCGGTTTGTGCCTCATTCCGCTCCAGTTGGTCGTAGTGCTGGTGTGCGGCTTTGCATCGCTGGCAGCGATTATGCGCTACCTGGCGACCGACTCGCTCGGTGAGGCGTTCAAGTTTGGCGAGGTGATTGCAACCCTGCGCAATCATATCGGGTCGTTTCTGATGATTCTGGTCGTAGGCATCCTTGCAGGTCTGGTGGCCGGTCTGGGTGTGATCGCCTGTGGTGTCGGCACTCTCTTTACCGGGTTTTATGCACAGTGCGTGATCGGACACGTGATCGGTCAGGCGATGCAGCGCATCTTCCCGCCCCAGCAACCGGTCTATGCCGCGCCCGGCTACTACGGTCCGCCGCCGGGATACGGTCCCCCGCCGTCATACTGATGAAGCCTGCACGTTTGCGCAACGCATTCAACTGGCGTGAAGCGCTCTACCCTGCCAATCTGCTGACGCTTGCGCGTCTGCTGATGTTGCCGGCTGCGCTGCATGCGATGCAACGCCCGGAACAACGCTGGCGCGCGCTGGGTATCCTCGGCGCGGCAATGTTCACCGACGCCGTTGATGGCGCGATTGCGCGCCGTCGGCACGAGGTGTCGCCACTGGGGAAACTGCTCGACCCGGTCGCCGATAAGGTTATGATCGATGCAACCGCGGTGACCCTCTCGCGGGTGCGCGGTTTTCCCTGGTGGGCGACGGCGCTCATTCTGGGGCGCGATGTTGCGATCATCCTGGGCGGCTTGTTGATCTACCGTCGGCGACGGATCATTGCGACGGCGCATCCTTCCGGGAAGGCGACGACGCTGGCGCTGACGCTGGCAATGTTACTCTACATCGCTGATGGTCCGCGCAGCGGGCGCCCTGCACTGTATGCGGCAATGGCACCCTTTGCAGTCTCAGCGCTGGTTTACCTGCGCCAGTTGATCCAGGCGACCAGTGAGGCGTCTGATTGATCTCATGAGTTGAACTCCAGTACGGGGGAAGAAGTGCCACTCGCTCTAATTGTCCATGGCGGCGCCTGGGACATTCCCGACGACGAGGTGGCGCCGCACCTGGCAGGATGCCATCGCGCGCTGGCTGCCGGATGGGAAGCGCTGATGAACGGTCGCAGCGCGCTTGATGCTGTTGAGATTGCAGTGCGTATCATGGAGGACGATCCAACGTTCAACGCTGGCGTCGGTTCGGTGCTCAACCGTGATGGTCTGGTTGAGCTCGATGCCGCAATCATGGACGGCGCGACGTTACGATCAGGCGCAGTCGCGGCAGTGCGCGGCATTCGCAACCCGATCTCACTGGCGCGTCGCGTCCTCGAAAGCGAAGCGATGCTGCTGGTTGGTCGAGGCGCCGAACGCTTCGCCGATACGGCGGGCATTGAACGTTGCGCCGACGAGGATATGATCGTGCCGCGTGAGCGCGCCCGTTGGGAAGAACTGTGCCGTCTGGCTGCGTACCGCACGCCAGACGCCTTTCAGCGCCCGCCGGGTAAGGTTGCAGGTCTGCGCGGCATCGTAGCGGGCGGTGATTATGCGCCTGACCAACCTGGTTGGCGTATCCAGCATCCCGGCGACACTGTCGGCGCTGTAGCGCTCGACCGCTCCGGGAACCTGGCTGCCGCCGTCTCGACCGGCGGTACGCCGTTCAAACTACCGGGTCGCGTCGGTGATACGCCGTTGATCGGTGCCGGTCTATACGCCGATGTGCAGACTGGCGGATGCGCATCGACTGGATGGGGCGAGTCAATCATGAAGGTATTACTGGCAAAGACCGCCACCGATTTCCTCGGTGCCGGGTATGCGCCCGTTGAAGCGGCGCGTGCTGCAATCGAACGGCTTGAACAACGTGTCCATGGATTGGGGGGCGTCATCCTGATCGACACGCGCGGTCGGGTAGGATATGCGTTCAATACGCCGCGGATGGCGTATGCGTATCGTGTCGAAGGTGGAGCAGAAGTCGCAGGAGTATGAACGATGAGCAGTGATCTGGAAACCCGATTCACGGCTGCAGCAGAGGCAGCGACGCGCCTGCCGAAGCGTCCCGACAACGAAACGATGCTGCAACTCTACGCACTCTACAAACAGGCGACCGTCGGCGATGTCAGCGGATCGCGTCCGGGAGGACTGGATTTCGTCGGGCAGGCGAAGTACGACGCATGGGCAAAACTCAAAGGGGTTGCGAAGGATGCCGCAATGCAGCGGTATATCGACCTAGTCGAACGGTTGAAGGCGGGGCGGTAGGGCAACGGAGAGAAAGGTCGAGACGGGGTATCACCCCGTCTCGACGTATTTTTCCGATCTGGACACGTGGTTGCAACACCACACGACAATGCGCTTGAACGTGATTGAGAAACCCGTCGGACGAAAGGGATGTGCTGTTATTCCAAAAAGCGTTGGGTTGTGGAACGCTCGATTGCCTGGGCGGGACGCAATCGTTTGGCGAGTAAAGAATACAACCGCAATCCAGAATCGAGTAGAGCCTTTCTTTATCCTGGTTCTATCGCAATGCTCCTGAATCGGCTCTATCCGAGATGTTCGTTTTTGCTCACGATCTTAGGCGCTTTTTATGGAACATATACTGGTAGCTCTCGAACTAAAAATTCTCCAGCGCAATTTTTGATAACAGTATAAGCAAACTGCGACTCTGGAGGATGATCGGTGGCACTTGCACCGCAACAAGGACCACGCACAAACAAGCTGCCGTCCTGGTTCATGAACTCAACGGTGAAATGGTATTCTGCCACTGAAATTACTTTTTCATCCACGATGCGTTTGACCCGTAAACATTGCAAACCATTGATTTCGCAGCCATTGGCCAGCAAAGCTCCATAATCCTGTGGATCTAATGATGGGTTCCAACCTTGAAGAACCTGATAGTCTCCTCCGTATAGTTCGGCGGCTTCTTCATACTTGTGCTGATGGAGAAGTTCGAAGAAAGTTGTAAGTGCATTACGAGCCTTTTCCAAACCTTCAGATGCTGTTTCAGTCTGATCAGTGGGAGTAAAGGTAGGGATTATTTCTGAGGTCGGTTTGGGAGGCGATACCTGATCAGGAACAGCGTTAGCATTACCGAAAAAGAGTAAATCTTCAGCCAGGGCATATACCCAACCGGACTGATGATCGCCTAAATCAACCAGCCACCAATCAACATGCTTTCCAATCACGAGGTGTTTCTTTTGGGATTCGAGTACACAGATTACATTAAACTCGAATCCTGGACCATTGCGAACATACACCGGGGCATCTTCTACATT
>JAGHYV010000011.1 GCA_017743475.1 Roseiflexus sp.
TAATAATCAGCCTTGTATTGGTTCCAATATGGTTAATGGTTATTTATTACATCGGCAAAGTATACATACCGCAGTGGCTCTAAACAAACATAAACTGCCTTAATCCCAGGCAATCTTCTCAGCCTCGTTCTGGAGATTGCAGGCGGCGCCCTCGATGTAGAACATGGTGGTGTCGAGGAAGTCGTGGCCCATAATCTGGGTAAGCCGGTGGAGCGGGGTTCGAGCAGCCATCTGGTAGCCGAAGCGGTGGCGCAGATCGTGGGGGGTCAGGTTCTTCACCCGTGCGAAGGCCGCATATTTCGCCACCAGGTAGCCCAAGCCACGGGTGGCGAGGGCTGTCCCTGTTTTCTTGGAAGGCAAGAGGGGTGCCCCCGCATCACCAGGCTGAGCCAGGAGGGGCACGAGCACAGCCCGTGCGGTCACGTTGAGCCGTCCTCGCGTCCGACAGCTGAAGGACCACCCCGCATGGCGTCCATCGACCGCACGGCTTACCCCGTTTACCGCCGTACCCTGTCGCTCGTCGAGCTGGAGCGCCACTACACCCTCATTTACGGTGCCATCCGCCATCCACCATCGACCACAAGCGTCTGCCCGGTAATGTACGATGCTAGCGACGACGCCAGGAAAACGACCGCTGCTGCCACTTCCTCCGGTCGCCCAACACGCCGTAACGCAATCACCCGCTCTCCCCACGCGCGCATCTCCTCCGGGATTGTCGCCAGTTGCGGCGTCTCGATCAGACCAGGCGCGACTGCGTTGACGGTAATGTTCCAGGGCGCCGCTTCCCGCGCCAGCGTGCGCGTCAACCCCAGCACTCCTCCAGTTGCCGCAGAAAAGTCTGCCTGGTGTGGACCGCCTGCCAACCCGTGGAGCGCTGCAACATTGACGATCCGCCCATAGCGCTGCCGCATCATGCGACGCAGCGCTGCACGGCACACATGGTATGCGCCGTCGAGATGCAGCATCAGCGTCTCGTTCCACTGCGCGATGCCGAGCGTTTCGACCGGCATCAGGCGCATCGCGCCAGCGCAGAACACGACAATATCCAGACGCCCGTGCTCCCCGGCGACAGTATCGACCAGCGTATCAACCGACTGTGGATCGCGGGCATCGACCTGGCGCGCCACAACGCTGCCACGCATCCCCCGGCATCTAGCAACAACATTCGCTGCCGCAGCAGCATTCCGGCAGTACCCGGCAACGACCAGCGCGCCACGTTCGGCGAGCATCGCCGCTACCGCTGCGCCAATCGCTCCCGATCCGCCTACCACAATTGCAACCTGATCGGTGAAATCCATCGCTGTCACTCTATGGGGTCTGGTGGAGACAGGAGTTGTACGGTTATCGATGCTATAGTACCACGTCCGACGTGTGCGCGATCATTCGCTTTCTGGTACAACCGGCAGGTGGGGGCGGTTCGCTAACCGCCTCCACCGATGTGGAAGTGCAGAATACGTCGGGCAACACAACACGCTTCAGGTAGAACCGCCCCCGCCGGTGGAAAGTGCAGCATGCGTCGGGCAGCACAACACGCTCACCCCCAGGCGACGGTCCCCAGCGCCGCGGAGTTCTTATGGTAGAATCAAACTACTGACACGCATCAAGAGTGTCGATCATGCCTGATCTTGTCAGAACGAGTAAATTCCTCAGTCTTATTCTGCGCCATAAGCCGGAGCGCATCGGATTAACGCTGGACGCGAATGGATGGGCAGATGTTGATGATCTGATCCGTCTCGCCAACCAGCACGGCTTTCCGCTAACCCTCCCGCTGCTCGAACGGGTCGTCGCCGAAAACGACAAGCGACGCTTTACGTTGAGCGATGATGGGCGCAGAATCCGGGCGAATCAGGGTCACTCGCTGAAGGTGGATCTGCAACTTTCTCCGTCCCCGCCTCCAGACCTGCTCTACCACGGTACTGCTTCCCGGTTTCTCGAGTCGATCAGAGCCGAAGGACTGCGCGCTGGCAGACGTCAGCATGTCCATCTCTCAGCAGACATAGCTACGGCACGACAGGTTGGTCAGCGACACGGCAAACCGGTGGTGCTCGTCGTTCATGCTGCCAGGATGGCGGCAGCCGGGCATCAGTTCTATCTGTCTGCCAATGGAGTCTGGCTGACAGAACGTGTGCCGGTTGAGTTTATCGAGTTTCCGTAATCTCTGGCTTCCGACAACAAAACCGTCGGTCAGCGACCGGGAGAGCGAGATACGACGATACGTGAGGCGATCTGTACACGGAGGAACCCGATCATGCCTTTACCCCGCATTCGCGTTAGCGCCAACCGACGTTTCCTTATGACTGAGCAGGGCAAGCCATTTTTCTGGCTCGGCGATACCGCATGGGAACTCTTTCATCGCCTGAGTCTGCCGGAAGCGGAACACTATCTGGACGTGCGGCGCCAGCAGGGGTTCAATCTCATTCAGGCAGTGCGCTGGCTGAACTCGATGGTCTGCACACACCCAATGCCAATGGGCACATCCCTCTGGCTGGCGACGACCCGACTCGCCCCAACGAGTTTTATTTCCGGCACGTGGACGCCATCGTCCGCATGGCTGCCGAAAAGGGACTCTATATCGGTCTCCTACCCACGTGGGGCGATAAGGTGCACGCACGTCTGTGGGGGAGCAGTAATGCTCAATCTCCATCATTCATTTCCGGTCGCCGCGTAGGGAGCGCGATGTTCATTGCGGTCGTCCAGGGAGTGTTCAACCCTGTCTAACAGGTTCAACCTCTGTGAGAACTGCGATCATTCTTGAGTCTCCTGCAAAAAGCCATTTCACCAGCCGCGCAGCAGAGTATATACCTGTGCTATACTTTTCGCACCATCAAACAAATGCCCCACTGTGTCCGTTGCCCTGTGCAACATGCAGACACACCATGTCAGGAGGAGTGGTATGCAGAAGCAGATGTTAATCATTCTTGCGTTCATTGCCGCTTCACTGGTTATGAGCGCATGCGGTGGAGCACCTGCCGCACAGCCAACCCAACCCACTGCACAGCCGACCCAACCCGCCGCACAGCCCGAAGGAAAACTGGCGCAGATCCGGGCAGCCGGAAAACTCATCGTCGGCACCTCAGCAGATTATCCTCCTTATGAGTCAATCGACGAAAACGGCAACTTTGTCGGTTTCGACATGGACCTCATTCGCGCAATTGGCGAGAAACTCGGTGTCGAGGTCGAGATCCGTGATATGCCGTTCGATTCGCTCATTGCGTCGCTCCAGGAAGGGAAGATCGATGCTGTCATCGCCGCAATGCAGGCGACTGCCGAACGTGAGGAGAAGGTCGATTTTACGATTCCGTATCGCATGACGAAGGATGCATTCATCGGTGCTGGCGATACAACGATTACCCTAAACAAGCCGGAGGACGCCGCCGGTCTGACGATCGGTGCGCAGACTGGTACGGTGCAGGAAGGTTGGATCCAGAAGAATCTGGTAGCCAAGGGGTTGACCCCAGCTGATAAGGTGTTCAGCTATGAGCGCGCTGACCAGGCAGCGCTCGACCTCGCCCGCGGGCGCATCCAACTAGTGTTGATGGATGCTGAGCCTGCGCTGGAGCTGGCAAAACAGAATGGCTTGAAAGTTCTGCTTATCACCGAAGAGACTGCCGAAGGCGGGAAGAGTATTGCCATTCCTGAAGGCGCCAGCGATCTTAAGGCGGAACTTGATCGGATCATCCAGCAGTTGATCGACGATGGTACCGTCAAGCAGTTGCAAGACAAGCACGGCTTGCCGTGACAGGCTATGGAATTCGTTCAGGATCTGCTGACGACGTTCAATTTCATCGTTCAGGGATTGTGGGTGACCATCAGCGTTACAGCGGTTGCGCTGACAACAGGCGTCGTGATTGGCATCGTTTTGGCAATCGTGCGTGTCTACGGTCACCCCTTTCTCCAGATCGCCGTCATCATCTATAGTGTGGTCATCCGCGCTGTTCCGGTCATTGTCATCATCTTCATTCTGTTCTTTGTCATCTCTCGTTACGTCAATCTGTCGCCATTCTGGGCAGGTGCGCTGGCGTTGGGGTTCGCGTCCGGGGCGTATCAAACGGAAATCTTTCGTGGCGCGCTTCAAGCAGTGCAATCCGGGCAGATGATTGCCGCGCGCGCGATTGGCATGAGCCGACTCCAGGCGATCCAGAGCATTGTCCTCCCGCAGGCAGTGCGTCTGGCGCTGCCAGCCTGGGGAAATGAGGCAACGCTGGTGCTCAAAGACTCGACGCTGGTGTTCGCCGTGGGGGTGCCGGAAATTCTGCGCCGCGCACAACAGGTCAGCGCACGTACTTTCGAACCATTCCTCGCCTTTGGCGTTGCGTTGCTGCTCTACCTGGCGTTGACGCTAATCACCACCCAGGCGCTGCGATGGCTCGAACGCCGGTATCGGCTACAGATGTGAATGGACGATGAAAGCACATACCAGAGGACCCATGACAGCCCCCATTCTCCGCATCGAAGATGTGCATAAGTCTTACGGCAACCTCCAGGTGCTCAAGGGGGTCTCGCTCACCGTGCAGCCCCAAGAAGTCGTTGTCCTGGTCGGACCCAGCGGTTCGGGCAAGAGCACGTTGCTGCGCTGTATCAACCTGCTTAGTCCACCAACGAAAGGTCGTATCTGGCTCGAGGATCAGGACATTACTGCTCCCGGTGTCAACCAGGATCGGGTACGCCAGCGGATTGGGATGGTGTTCCAGGAATTCAATCTGTTCACCCACCTGACCGCGCTCGGCAATGTGATGATCGGGCTGACAAAGGTGCGCAAGATGCGCAAGAATGAAGCGCGAGACCTGGCAATGTTCGAACTCGAGCGGGTAGGACTGGCGGATCGCGCTCACTATTACCCGGCACAACTGTCAGGTGGTCAGAAACAGCGGGTTGCAATTGCACGCGCCCTCAGCATGGATCCGCATATTATGCTCTTCGACGAGCCAACATCCGCGCTCGACCCGGAGCTGACCGGCGAAGTGCTGGCGGTGATGCAGAAACTTGCCAGCGAAGGCATGACGATGATCGTCGTGTCGCACGAAATAGGATTTGCCCGCCAGGTTGCTGATCGGGTCGTGTTTATGGAAGGGGGCGTGGTAGTGGAAGAAGGACCGCCGCAGTGCATGTTTAAGCAAGCAATTCACGAACGCACCCGCGCGTTTCTACGCACCATCGAATATATGCGGCATGCGCCATAAGCGTCCGACGCTCATCTCCCGTATCACGCGATGAACGATGTTATCGATCTCCTGAGAAAAGTAACGCCCGACCTGTTGCAGGGCACGGTCGTCACGCTCCAGATCACGGCGGTCTCGCTGACGCTGGGGATGATCGTCGGGTTGCCGGTCGGCGTTGGGCGAGTATACGGACCGGGATGGGTCCGGCGCATTCTTGGCGCATATGTAACCCTTTTTCAGGGAACGCCACTGCTGATCCAGTTGTTCATGGCGTACTATGGTCTTCCCGATATCGGGATCACGCTGGGACGTTTGCAGGCAGCTTTTCTCACGCTGGGTCTCAACAGCGCCGCATATCAGGCAGAGTACCTGCGCAGCGCACTGCAGTCGGTGAGTGAAGGGCAGATGATCGCAGCACGAGCGCTCGGCATGAGCAAATGGCAGGCAATCTGGAGCATCATTCTGCCGCAGGCGGTGCGTCTGGCGTTGCCCTCCTGGTCGAATGAAGCCATCGCCATGCTGAAGTATACGTCAGTTGTGTTTCTGATCGCCGTTCCTGACCTCATGGGTCAGGCGAAGATTCTGTCAAGTCGCTACTTCGCTCCTATCCAGATTTACCTGATTGTGGCAGTGTTCTACATTGTGCTTGTCGGAATCACCTATCTGATCCTGACATGGATCGAACGTCGGGTGCGCATCCCCGGATTGACCAGCGGAACGGAGTAACCCCGGAGCCAGGATTGCATACCGACGCGCGGTGTGATAGAGTAGAAACCGCAAAGTTCTTCCGCGCCCCATTGCACTAGGACGCTCTGCACGATCACCCCATCATATAACGTAACGATAGCGATAGATTGGCGTCGCAGCGCAGGGTACAGTGTTTGTCCATCGCTGACGGTATATCTGTGCCGTGGATCTCCACCCGCTTCTTGCACAAAGAACCGCTGGAAACAGACACGTCATTTCTGGTTTCATACCACGAATAAGGAGGATCACTATGCAACACGAGCCGCACATATCTCGCCGTCGGTTTCTGATTGCCGGGATTGCCGCCGCACACGGATTGTTGATCAGTCACTTACAGCGGACAATCGGATACGCTATACGCCTCTCAGACACTAATCTGGCAGTGACAGCGCGCATCTACTGCCCGTTCATTATCGTCGATAAACGCGAAACTTCCCTCACTGCGACGCCATCCCCTACTGCCACGCTATCCCCTATTGCCACGTCATCTCCTCCTACCACCCCGTTCCCTTCCGCTACGTCATCCTCCGCCGCTACGCCATCCCCCACCACCCCACCATCCCCTACTGCCACGCCATCTCCTACTACGACATCGATTCCTCTACTGCGCCACCACGTCGTCCACATCTATAGTCCACGAGCAACGTTCTGGAATTATTCAACTGGCTGGTACGGCGACAGTGTTGACGCGCGCGCAGTTGCCGCAATGGTGGATGAAGGCGTCACCCGCCTGACACGCACTGCAACGCGCGCTGATGCGTGGGCTGCCCTCTTGCCGAATTATCAACCAGGACAACGGATTGGCATCAAAGTTAATTTCAACAATGCTTCCCGCAACGACAACGATAACCAGATTGACGCCCTGATGGATCCGATCAACGCAGTTATTGCCGGATTGCTGGCGATTGACGTTGCACAGCAGGACATTTGGATTTTCGATGTATCGCACGGCGACCGGCAGGGAGTTATTCCATTGCGTTTCAAACGACGTTGCACCTACCCGGATATTCAGTACGCCTCCTATGCCGATGAACACCCCGAACTCGGCTTCAGCACAACTGAAAAGATTCGATTCAATGCCCCGCCAAACGCGCCCATCCCCGATCTGGCGATATGCAATGCGCTCGTCAATCTTCACTATATGATCAATATGCCGATCATGAAACGTCATGTCGGCGCTGGCATTAGCCTGGGGTTCAAGAACCATTTTGGTTCGATTGACCGCTGCAATGTGCTGCACAACTATACCGACATTGGAGCGCGCTTTTATTCCTCCAACTACAATCCACTGGTCGATATCAACAATCATCCGCAGATTCGAGCGAAAACGGTGCTGACAATTGGTGACGGGTTGTTCGGCGACAGAATCAACAACCTGAGTGTGCCGCAACGCTGGCGCACGTTTGGTAATGCTGCGCCCAACAGTCTGTTCTTCTCCCGCGATCCGGTCGCCATCGATTGTGTGATGGCTGATTTTCTGCGCGCCGAGAGCGGCGAAATCCCCTTTGCGGATGACTATCTCCGCCTTGCTGCCAAAGCCGGGCTTGGTGTCTATGAGCGGGGCGATCCATGGGGAAGCGGGTATAGCCAGATTGTCTATGAGCGCGTCAATCTCACGTGACTGCGGCGCGATCAGGCGTACCGACGTGTTGACACATGGTGACATGTTGTATATTATTCCTTCTATTCATTTTATAAGTATTCATAGTATGAGCAACGTCAGGCATCCGCTCACAATTGAATTTGCCTTGCTGGGGTTCGTACGTCAGCAACCGATGCATCCTTACGAACTCTATCAGCGTCTGCACAGCGATTCGGCGCTGGGAGAAGTCTGGCGTATCAAACAGGCGCACCTCTATGCGCTGATCCGCCGTCTTGAAGATGAAGGATACCTGGTGAGCTCCACTATGTCACAGGGCAACCGCCCGCCGCGCAGGGTTCTGAGCCTCACCGAGCGTGGACGCGCAGCATTTGCCGAGTGGATGCGCACACCGGTCACTCGGGGGCGCGACTTCCGACTTGAGTTTCTGGCAAAACTCTATTTTGCGCACCAGGAGGGCGCGGCAACTGTACAATCCCTGATCGCACAGCAACGATGGATTTGTCAGCGTATGCTCGATCATCTCGACAAGAAGGCAGCAGCGCTCACATCCGACCAACCGTACCGGCGCTTGGTTGCACAGTTCCGACGCGGGCAGATCCAGGCAATGCTGACGTGGCTGGAAACGTGCGATGAGGAGTTGACGGTTGAAGGTTGAAGGTGAGGGTTGGAAGTTGAACGTTAAAGGTTGAACGTGGGACTTCGGACATTGAAAGTTGAACGTTATAGTGTTGTATGTATCGTCGTCCTGCACTGATCATGATTATCCCACTCCTGGTCACCAGCGCGTGTGGCGCACTACCCTTCCCTTCGTCGCCGTCAGGCGCTGCGGGTCATAAAGAACTGGTCGTCGCTGCCGCCGCCGATTTGACGCCAGCATTCAACGAGATCGGCGTGCTCTTTGAGGAGCAGACCGGCATCAGCGTCGTGTTCAACTTTGGTTCGAGCGGTCAACTGGCGCAGCAGATCGAACGTGGCGCGCCGTTCGACCTCTTCTACGCGGCAAACAAGTCGTTCATTGAAGCATTGAATAACAAAGGATTGGTGATCACCGATACGATGGAGATCTATGCACAGGGGCGCATCACAATCTGGACACGCTCTGATAGCCCGCTGCAACCGAAGCGCGTGGAGGATCTGCGCGATCCGGTCTACCAGCGGATCGCAATTGCCAACCCTGAGCACGCGCCCTACGGTCAGGCAGCAAAAGAGACGCTAGAACGCGCTGGCATCTGGGACACAGTGCAACCGCGTCTCGTCTTTGGAGAGAATGTCGCCCAAACGCTGACCCTGGCAGATACTGGTAATGTTGATGCAGCCATTGTAGCGCTTTCGCTCAGCATTCAAAGTAATGGCAACTGGACCCTCATTCCCACTGAGTTGCATCCCGACCATCCGCTGCTTCAGATGGCAGCGGTCGTTGCTGGAACGCACCATGAAGCGGAGGCGCGTCGGTTTATCGCGTTCGTCAACAGTGCACAGGGGCATGCGATCATGAAGAAGTACGGATTCATTCTGCCCGGAGAGATCGTCAGTCAATGAACTGGCCCGCTTTCTGGTTGTCACTCCAGGTCAACGCGATCGCAAGCATCATTATCCTTGTCGCAGGGCTGCTTATTGCCCTGTTGCTGGCGCGTGCCCGGTTTCGGGGAAAAATACTGGTTGAAACGGTCATTATGCTGCCACTGGTACTGCCACCCAGCGTTATTGGCTACTACCTTCTGCTGGCGTTTGGGCGAGGAAGCCCACTGTTTGAGTGGTTCAACATCCGGATTCTGTTCACGTGGCAGGCAGCAATTGCAGCATCAGTGGTGGTGGGCATCCCGCTCATGGTGCAGAGCAGTCGCGCAGCGCTGGCAAATGTTGATCCGGTGCTTGAGAACGCGGCACGCACGCTGGGCGCAAGCGAACTGCGCATCTTCTGGCGTGTGACGCTCCCTTTAGCACGGCGCGGCATCCTGGCGGGCATGATCCTGGGTTCAGCGCGCGCGCTTGGTGAGTTTGGCGCGACTTTGATGATTACCGGGAATATTCCCGGTCGCACCCAGACACTGCCGGTCGCAATCTATGATGCAGTTCAGGCGCAACGCTACGCCGACGCCCATCTGATGGTGCTGGTAATGACCGGGCTTGCGTTTGCCGGACTGCTTTTGGCGCGTCAACTGGAACCCACACCACAGTACAGGCGCACTGATGATGCCGAAGAAGCCGTCTATGACTCCGCAACTCACCGTTGATTTCATCAAACGCCTGGGACGAACAACCATGGAGATGCGCTTCACGGCGGAAGCAGAGATCCTGGTGCTCTTC
The DNA here is from genome assembly GCA_017743475.1 of Roseiflexus sp. GTDB lineage: Bacteria > Chloroflexota > Chloroflexia > Chloroflexales > Roseiflexaceae > Roseiflexus. The sequence goes on from JAGHYV010000011.1 coordinate 9,817, forward strand.
GGTCCTTCCGGCGCCGGTAAAACTCAGACGCTCCACGCGGTCGCCGGTCTCTCGACGCCGGATAGCGGGCAGATTCGCTTCAATGACACGATCTTCTTTCAGCGTATGCCGGGAAAACCGGTTGTCAATCTGCCAGCGCAAAAGCGGCGCACTGGCTATGTGTTCCAGCAGTACGCCCTGTTTCCACATATGAGTGCACTCGAAAATGTGGCGTTTCCTCTGGGAAGACGACGTGACGCCAGAGACTGCGCGATGGATCTGCTGGAACGTATGCACCTGGCGCACCTGGCGCACCGTATGCCGCACGAACTGTCGGGGGGACAGCAACAACGCATCGCCATTGCCCGCGCTCTGGCAACCGAGCCGCATATCCTGCTGCTCGACGAGTCATTCTCAGCTCTTGATCGCCCTGTCCGGGAGCGCCTGCACGAAGAGATTCGCATGGTGCAGGCGGAACGACGCTTAGTCGTGCTGTACGTGACGCACAATCTCGACGATGCCTTTGCCGTCGGGCATCGCCTGGCAGTGGTCCGCGACGGGCGTATCGAGCAGATCGGGCGCATTGATGATGTCTTCACCCGCCCGGCAAATCGTCACGTTCTCGACATTCTTGGCATTCCAAACGCAATGAGCGCACGGGTGATAGAAACCGGTCCTTCAGGCTCTCTGCTCGATTGGGATGGGATCTTCCTGGAAGCGCCGCCGATCAACGCGCCTTCAGGAGCGGAGATCACCGCATATATTCGCCCGGAAGATATTCGCCTCGTGTATCCTGACCGTTCGCTCAGTCGCATGGTGATACACAATCATCTTGAAGGCATCGTGGTCGAGCGACGATTAGAGCGCCATATGTACCGACTGCGAGTCGCATTGCGCGATGGACGTTTGATCGAAGTCATGTACCCCTCGTCGTTATATGCAACGATGAACCCGCTGCCTGGTGAGCGTGTACGCCTTGCGCTGCGGAAGGAAAGTATCGTGGTGATTGCGCCGCGTGAGCGCGTTTTGCCGCCTGCCGGAACGATCCTTCCAGAGCGTGTGCCTGACGCAGGTGCTATTGATCCGGCATCGTCGTCACTGACCTGACGTAGCGATCCTCCTCGAATGCACATCCCTTGCACAGGATTGTTCCATTCAGCGTTACTTCGCGCTCATTGATGATCTCTTCGCCACACGCATGGCAAACCGTTCGTACTCCCGGACGACTGATCAACCGGTCGAGATCCAGGGTCAGTTCGACCCATTGCGCCTCGAACAGCACATCATCGGGCATGATCCGATAGGCTTCGAGATAAGCGTGCCAGCGACTTTTTGCGTCCGGAGCGTAGTGCCGCGCTTCCGTTCGCGCCTGTGGATGCGGGCGAATTCGCACGGCACGTCGGGTGTGCGTATCCACAAAAGTCGCCGCTACTTTGCCATGGTCGATCAGGCGCATGGTACGCCGACCCAGCCAGCACCCGGTTGCAGCACCGACTCCGTCGGCGAAGCATCCATCAGTTTCGACGAATGTGTACAGCCGCTTGTTCTTCTGCGGCAACTCCAGGCTGAGCAGTCGTCCCGCCAGAATGCCCATACGTGCACCCAATACCTGTCGCGGACAGAGATGGCGGTGCAATGCTGCAGAGTGTTCAAGGATTTCATCGAGCAGCGAATTGTTGGGAATTGTCTCAATCATCGTCATCTCCACTACATTTGCGGTGATCGATGAGGAAACCATAGTTTGGCATGTCCGGTCTTCCTTGCTTCAACATCAGCGTTGCCGCCAAAGATCCGTTGGATCTACCAGGGTTGAATTCGGGAGATTCTGGTATGCGGAGAAATTGTGGTTGATATTGTAATAGAGAGTATACTATGCAACAAGCATGTCTTTTCGATAGCAGCTATAACATTCGATCATACCCATGCTGAACCTGCACCTGGTGCGTATCTTTATAGCGGTTGCAACGCAGGGAAGTTTTACCGCAGCCGAAGCGCTCCATATCAGTCAGTCGGCAGTGTCGCGCGCAGTGCGTGAACTCGAGCGACAGGTCGGCATGGCGCTGGTTGAGCGACACGCACGCGGTGTGATTCTGACAGAAGCCGGAAAACGGTTGGTTCTGCACGCCCGGCGTATCTTTGCTCTCGAACGCCTGGCGGAACTATCGCTGGAGGAGTTGCAAACCCTGCAGACGGGGCATCTGGCAATTGGCGCCAGCACAACCATCGGCATCTATATGCTGCCCGTGCTGCTTGGCATCTATCATCGTCGCTATCCTGGCATCGAACTGTTCCTCGACATTGGCAATACACAACAGATCGTCAGGCATGTCTGGATCATCGCCTGGATGTGGCATACGTTGAAGGACCGGTTGAGCAGAGCGATCTCGTACTCACCCCGTGGCGCGAGGATGAACTGGTCGTGATTGCATCTCCCGACTATCCGCTGGCGCAACGACCTTCACTGACAATGCATGATCTCCACACGGCCCCCTTTATTATTCGCGAAGCCGGATCGGGAACGCGCGAGACGGTAGAACAGGCGTTTGCACGCTGCGGGATCGCCATGCGGGTCGTTATGGAATTGGGAAGTACGGAAGCGATCAAGCAAGCGGTCACTGCCCAACTTGGAATCAGTGTCGTTTCACGTTTTACAGTTCAACTCGAACTGGAAACGCGACGACTGGTTATTTTGCCGATTGAGGATCTGACGATCCGCCGTTCGCTCACCTGCGTGCGCCATGTTGTATCGTCCGATGAGCCATGCGCTCGATGCATGGCTCCGTATGGCATAAGCCGTTGTTGATGGAAAGGATAGAGGTTCTGTGACACTTCAGCGTTATTTCATCGATGATGATGTCTGGGAGTCGGAAGCAACGCCGACTACGCCGGTCTTTATCAGCGGGCAACGTATCTACGCGATTACAACGATTGGCGGGGTGCGACATCCGTTTGGCGAATGGCATCTGCGCGACAACATGGGGGGTGTCTGGGCGCATCCACTGCGGATCCTGGATGGATGGGCGCTGGCACTGGAGATGGATGGCATCGTAACCCCGCTCGATCATGCAGTCCGCTGCGATCTGTTCGGTGCGTACATCACCCGTCACTTTACGGTCGGAACTCTGGCGCTTGAATGGACGGAATTCGCAGCCGATGATCAGCCCCATTACTACGCAACGCTGCTGGCGCGCAATGATGGCGCCGCACCGGTGAATGCAACGGTGCTGCTGCGCGCCGAAGCCGACCTGCGCTTCTGCTGGTTCGGCGGCGTCGCGCCCGCTGAACCGGAGATGGACGCCATCTCCGGAGGTGTTGCCTGGCGCGCAACAGGCGCATATGCTGGCGTTACAGTAACGCTGATCAGCGCATCGCCATCTGTGTGGGAAATCAGCGGAAGGATGGCGCAGGCACGTTTTCCACTGTCACTGAGACCTGGTGAGATGCTTGCGCTACAATGGCGGCTTGCTGTACAACGCGGCGATGATCCGCCGTCGGGGAATGTGCTGCGCGCAGCAGTGGATACGCTCTCGTCGACCATTGCGCTCCACCGCGCCGTTGCTGGCGACATGCGCCTGGCGACTCCCGACCGGGACATCGACCGATACTGGCAGGTGGCGAGGCAGAATATCCACATGCTCAGAGCTGACTATCGTCCGGCGCTTGCGCCGTACCTGCTTGCGGGACTGCCAGAGTATCCGCAACTCTTCGGTTGTGATACGATGTACAGCATACCCGGCGTCGTCGCCAGCGGGTTTGCTGGCATCGCGCGCAGTGCGCTCGAAGAACTCGGACGGTATGCGTGGCGCGCATGCAGCCGTGTTCCTCACGAAATCACCACGAACGGGCGTGTCTATCATCCGGGCAACTTTCAGGAAACGCCGCAGTTCGCTATTGCCTGCTGGGATTATGTGCGCTGGAGCGGCGACCTGGACTTTCTAGAGCGTATGTACCCGATATGCGTCGAGGGTTTGGAGCATTTCAGCGCAACACTCGAAGGGCGCGGCTACCCCATTGGTGACGGCGTTATCGAAGTTCCCGGTATGGGTGCGTGCAAACTCGATGTGGTGTGCTACCTCTACCAGGCATTGACGGCGCTACGCGACATGGCGCTGACGCTTAGACGACCGGGTGATGCAGTCCGGTTTGCCGGATATGCCGGTGAACTCGCGGCACGCTTCGAGTCCGACTGGTGGATTGAGCAGGAAGGGATGTACGCCGACTCGTTGCACCTCAATGGTCAGCCGCAGTTCGATGGACACTGGACGGTGCTGCTTCCCGTGCTGACCGGCATCGCCGCACCAGAACGAGCGCAGCGGGTGTTGCACCGGATCGTGCGCGAGTGGGTCAACGAATGGGGCATGGTGCATACCCGCAGCGCCGACATGCGTGTGTGGACGTTACCAACTGGTCTGCTGGCACTGGCAGTCTTCCGCCACGGCGACGCGGATACCGGCATCCAGTTGCTGCGCAACATCGGCGTCACGGCGCGTTACGGGACGCTCGGAACGCTGAAGGAACTGATCCCGCAGGGGTTGTGCTTTATTCAACTCTGGTCTGCAGCACTGTTCGTGCAGGGCATCACCGAGGGGATCTTTGGACTCACTCCGCAGGCGCAGCGCCGCGAACTGGTCATCGAACCTCGCCTGCCGTCGGGATGGGGTGAAGCGACGCTGCACGGTCTGCGGGTGGGCGACCACGCCCTCGACCTGCATGTGACGCCGGAGTATGCTGAAATCTGCCTTCTGAAGGGCGATGCACCACTGCTCGCGCGCTACCGCGCCGCCGCTGATCAACCATGGCGCGAAGCTCGTATCACACCAGGTGGTCGGGCGTTACTGAAGCGAGATGAGTGAGAGCTGCTCCCGCCACGCTCCCCGCTGCCGGTCTGGGCGCAGCAGCGCTGCGCCCCTACACATTGTCGTCCCACGTGCAACGTGCAACGTTCAACCTTCAACCTCTCGCGCCTTATCCCCTCGCGCCTCCTATACCTCCCGCAACGTGCGCTGAAAGCGGGAGAGAAACTCGACGCCGTTATCGGTCACCAGCACATCTTCTTCGATGCCGATGTATCCGGCAGCAGTTGTGACGCCGAGTTCGAGGGTGTACACATTGCCCGCCTCGACCTGCATCTCCGGAGTGCGACCATAGCGGGGCCAGCGCGGACCGAGCAACGGACCTCCATCGTGGCAGGCGCGTCCCAAACCGTGTCCCAGCGCGTGTTTGTACTCATCATACCCGGCATCGACAATAACCCGACGTGCAGCGGCATCGACCTCATAGCCATACACGCCAGGACGCAGTGCCGCTGCGCCCGCTTCAATCGCCCGAATGACCGTCTCAAATGCGCGCTGCACTTCTTGCGGCGGTGCATCTTCGCCAGCACGACGGACATACCACATGCGCTGAATATCCGAACAGTAGCCATTGAGCTGCACGCCAAGATCGATATGCACCAGATGACCCGGCTGCACCAGAATATCATCACGCGGACCACCGTGACCGGCTTCCGATTCGGGACCGCTGTTCACGATTGGGCAGGCATCCCATGACCAGGCGCTTGTCAGATGGCGACGCCGAAACTCATCGTGGATGAAAGCTGCGATCTGCGCCTCGCTGACGCCGGGACGGATCTGCTGCTCAACCAGATCGACAATCTCCTCAGTAACGGCGACTGCTGCGCGAATACGCTCAATTTCGGCTGGCACCTTACGCGAGCGCAGTTTTGCCAGCAGCGGCGCCGCGTTCACGAAACGCGAAGGAAAGGGCGTATCCGCCAGCAGATCGCAGAGATGGAGAAACATTCCGTATGTCAGTCCATCAGCAGTTGGATCATCGAGGCTATAATTCAGGCCGATCGTGAGCGGATCGAGGCGTCGCAGAGCTTCGATCAGGTGTTCCCTGATGCTTTCGTCGTAGCCGACAATCGCATCGAACAGACCGGACGCGCGTATACCGGCAACATCGTAGCGCCCAACAATCGCAATCCGCTGCCCGTTGCGACCAAACACAAACGCCGAATCCCATGTAACATCGACACCAATCACAAGTTCGATACCGGGATCGGGTCGAATGGCGCTTTCGCGGACAAAAATCAACCAGGCATCGATACCGGTTTCAGCGAGCAATGCCTGAGCCTGAGCCGCCTTCTGGTGGTAGAGCATAGTTGTAACCTGATGTACAGTTAGAGAATTGCAAAACATACTATACCCTATGTCATTGACAGAGACGTGATCAAAAAAAGCAACTACTCCAGCAACCGCGTCACGCTGCCACCCAGCAATGAGCGCTGTTCGAGGCGCTGCGCCAGCCAGTTCTGGTGGCGGAGGCGACGCCCAAGCGATACCGCCAGGTTCTGCATGATCCGCAAACCCAGCGCCGGATCATCCTCAGCCAGCGTACGCAGCGCCTCACGAGTCAGCACCAGCACGACCGTCGGCTGATCACCAGCGCGCAGGTCGGCGCTGCGCTCTGCATCTTCGAGCAACCCCAACTCTCCGGCAACCTGCCCGGTTTGCATAAAGGCGATCCGCATCGGAGGCTGGTATACCCCGCCGATCTGCACTGGATTGATCCAGACTTCGAGCAATCCGTCCTGAACAATGTACATCTCTTCACTGCGCGAACCGGCGGCGGCAAGACGCTCGCGCGGCGCAAGCACTCGTCGCTGGAGCAGTGATGCGACGCGCATGCGCTGCGCTTCGTTGAGATGACTGCCAATCTCCGAGTTGTTGAGGAATTGCGCAATCGCCCGCAGTTCATTGATATTACGCGCATCGGCAGGGAGCGCTGCACCCGCAGGCGGCAAGCCCAGGAAGAGCCCAATATGCCGCAGGGTTGCATCAGGTTGCTCAAATTGGGGCCAGTGACCAGCGTTTGGGATGATCCGCAGGTCGGCAGAGGGCCACTCGGCAGCAACTATGCCCGCATCGCGCAACGGCACGATATTATCCTCAGCGCCCCAGATCACCAGCGTGGGAGGTTCGACTGCTGCCAGCTTTCCCCGCAGATCACTCTGTCGCATGGCCTGAAAGCATGCAGCGCGCATCCGTCCCTGACCGGGACGACGAGCGTCGGCGCGAATACGTTGATAATCCTCGTCTGAAACCTGTGCGCGCTCGGCAAAGTTCGATGGCCTGAGCAGATAATTCGGTGTAATCGAGCGGTGTTCTGGCAAGCAGGTGCAACAACCACTCAAGCGGAAGGAAACGTTCTGCCAGGACATGCGGACCGATCAGGAGATTCACGCGGGTTGACAGTCGCCCGCTGAGCGCCGGATTGAGCAGCACCATGCGTTCGACGATCAGCGGATAGCGCAACGCCAGGGTTGCCCCGATCTGCCCGCCCATCGAGTGACCGAGCAACAGGACTGGTTGATTAGGGCTGAAATAGTCGATCAGGCGCGCAATAAGGTCCGCATACCACGGAATCGTCGGCGGATGCGACGGCACAGGCGAACGCCCGAAACCAGGCAGATCAATCGCAATACATCGATAGCGGCGACTCAGGGCAGGCAGGATCGGTTTCCAGGTGTATGACGAACTCGCCCAACCGTGGATGAGAAACGCATACGGCGCATTTTGCGGTCCGGTTTCTTCGAGATAGATATCCTGGTCATTGATTGTGTACAGCGCCATCGTAGCATCCTGTTTTCTGATGATTGCCGCTAGAACATGCCTCGTCACGTTCCATAGACGATCAGCGCCGCACAGCAATGCCGCCTTGCGGAGCATAGGCGTATGTTTGCGACGTCTGTCGTTGATTGTAGGAAATCGCAGGTGCAAGGTACAGGGCATCGGCTTACAGAACGATTGCAATCAACCTACGAAATTGTGTTGTCGTTCGATAACGAAGAGAAAAGCGATTACAACTTGAAGGCAGCTGCGCTATCGCGCATACTGAAGCCACCGATCCGCAGTATGGCTTAGATCGAGGGGTTGACCATGACTGACCTTCGGACAACATATCTTGGCCTGCCTTTGAAGAACCCGATCGTCGCTTCTTCCTCTCCAATATCCATGCGCATTGACAATGTGCGTCGCCTGGAAGAGGCTGGCGCAGCCGCAGTTGTGCTCTTCTCACTCTTCGAGGAGCAGATTACCCATGAGGCGCGCGAACTCGACTACTACCTGGATCGCGGCGCCTACAGTTTCGCCGAATCGCTCACCTACTTCCCCGATCTGGAACAGTACAACCTCGGCGTCGAGCCATACCTGGAGCACATCCACGCTCTAAAACAGCGGGTCAGTATCCCGATCATCGCCAGCCTCAACGGTCCCTCGGACGGCGAATGGGTCGAGTATGCGCGCAAGATCGAACAGGCTGGCGCCGACGCGCTGGAATTGAATCTCTACTTTTTGGCAACCGACCCGAATATTACTGGCGCGGCGATTGAAGAACAGTATCTGCGACTCGTCCGAGATGTATGCAGCCGGGTAACGATCCCGGTAGCAGTAAAGATGAGCCCCTTCTTCAGTAGCATTGCGAATATTGCGAAGCAGTTCAGCGAGGCTGGCGCAAGAGGATTAGTGCTGTTCAACCGTTTCTACCAGCCCGACTTTGACCTGGAGACGCTGGAGGTGGTGCCGAACCTGAAACTGAGCACATCCGATGAACTACGCCTGCCGCTGCGCTGGATTGCTATTCTATATGGGCGCATCAAGGCGGATCTGGCGCTGACCAGCGGCGTGCACACTGCGGAAGATGTGCTGAAAGCGATGATGGCAGGCGCGCGCGTGGCGATGATGACATCTGAACTACTTGCGCACGGCATCAATCGTATCCCTCAGATACTGAGGGACATGTGTGAGTGGATGGAAGTTCACGAATACGAGTCGATTGAGCAAATGCAGGGGAGCATGAGCCAGCAGGCGGTCGATAATCCGGCAGCGTTCGAACGGGCAAACTATATCCGGGCGCTGGGATCCTTCGAGTAAACTCTACTGCTAGAGCGCTACTGAGTTAGCGGCAAAGGCAAAATGGGAATAACTTTAAGGATGGCAGATCAAGGGGAAGGGTGAGACGCCGTGCATCAACAATCGTCAGTCCGACGCGACAGCGCCTGGTTGGCACTGTTCCTGCGGCAGGCGGACCGTCCGCTAGCGCACGTTTCGTACCAGTGGCATCAACAAGATGCAGAGCATGCTGCGCTCGTCCGGACCATCGCGCAGTGAACGCTACCAGATGATCAGGTCGACTGTATCTCCCGGTTTGGGGCACATCGGCAGCAGAGTGTATCCGACCATCGCCACGTTATCGGCAAACCGGACATTAGATATCATCAAGATTTAATGATATACTATTTTTGTACAATCTGAAAAAGGAGAAAAGCAATGTGTAAGCATCGATCCATTATTGAAAATCCGGAAAAATGACGCTCTATGACCGGCCTGACCGCTGATGAGTTTCACGCGCTGGTTCCGATCTTTCACGCCTCATTTGAAGCATATATGAAACGTCACACGATTGATGGTCATGTCCAGCATTTTCGTCGCTCTGTCTCTTATGCAAACTCGCCGCTTCTGACAACGGAAGATACATTGCTCTTTATTTTGACCTACCCGAAACAAAATCCGACACAAGTGATGCATGGACACATCTTTCACATGAGCTAGTCGAACGTGAGCAAATGGGTGCATCTTTTGCACGGAGCGCCTAATTATGCGCTTTCACCGCACAATCTCCTTCCGGCGCGCACTGCCGACGAACTGGCACAGCGATTGCGGGAAGAACCTCCGCCTTCGACGGATACATCCCCCTTTTTATCCATGATGGCGTAGAACGTCCCATTTATCGTCCAAGCGACAAAACCGACCGAACGTTGCATCATAGCGGCAAGAAGAAACGGCATACCCCGAAGAATGTTCTTATCGTCGATGAGTTCGGCTCTCTTCACTTTTTGAGCGACAACTACGAAGGAAGGGTGCATGATACATGTATCGCGGATGAAGCGAGATACACCCTTCCAGCAGCGAGTATTCTAAGACACCAGATTTCAAGGATTTAACCTGCCTGGCGCGCAGATCATGCAGCCGAAGAAGAATCATGCGGCCGAAGAAGAAGCCGTGCAACGGAACCCTCACACCGCAGGAAAAGGCGATCATCCATCCGTGTCTATATTGAACATGTTATCGGCAATATCAAGCGGTATCGGATTAATCACGACATCATCCGTTATAGTTGTTCTGAATTTCGGGATATGGTCATGGAAACATGTTGCGGGTTGTATAACTTCCGAATTCGGTTGAAACGCAAGAAGTATTCCGAAAATCAAGATAAACCTTGATGAAGTCTAATGAAGATTGAGAATTTAATCCGATATGCGTTTCTTGCCGTCGGGCTAAAGCCCCTAGCTATGCAGGGCGAAGCCCGCCCGCGCGGGCTAGAACGGATCATGTGTTCAAAGACCATAAGACCTTGGCTATGGAATGCAAAGCCCGACTGCGCGGGCTGGAGCAGATTATGTATTCAAAGACCATCAGCAGTTTTCCCAAAGCATTTTCGGGGTACAATTCGTCAGATGCGGTTTCATCTGAACACCGACATACAACCAAAAGGAGGGCACGTATGGAGACAACGGCGTCTGCTACTACACATCAGCGTGTTGATCGTTTGCGCCGGATGGCGATCTCTGCCACAGCGACGCTCGTCGTGCCGCTGGTGACGATCTACCTGGGAATTTCGACTTACGCCGCCAGTGTGGTAACGCTGCCGCAGCGTGATGCGATTGTCAGTACGCCAGCGGATTTCGGCGCTCGCTTCGACGAAGTGCGCTTTCCAGCGCGCGGCGGGGACGTTGAGATTGCGGGATGGTATCTGCCGCAACCAGAGACCTCGCGCGCTGTTATCCTCGTCCACGGCAAAGACAGTAGCCGTTCCACAGAGTTCCAGGGACGCTTCAGCGAATTTGCAGCACAACTGCATAAGCGAGGCTTTGCAGTGATGATGATCGACCTGCGTGGGCACGGGGCAAGCGGCGATGCGCGCTTCAGCTTCGGTCTGGCAGAACGGCGCGACATCCTTGGTGCGGTTGACTGGTTGATAACGCAGGGATTTCGTCCTGGAAGTATCGGTGTCCTTGGTGTATCAATGGGCGCAGCATCCGCAATCGGTGCGACCGCTGAAGAGCCAGCGATCGGCGCGCTGGTGGCAGATTGTAGTTACGCCGACATTAGACCTCTGATGGAACGCCACTGGACGAAAGCCAGCGGATTGCCAGACGTCTTTCTGCCATCGACGCTGTTCATGGGACGGTTCGTGCTGGGGATGGATCTGACAACAGCACAACCGGTCAGGGAGATTGATGATATTGCGCCGCGACCGGTGCTGATCATCCACGGTGACGCTGATGCCTTTACGCCAGTGGATCATGGTCGTGCGCTTGCTGCTGCCGCGCCAGAAGCAGAGTACTGGGAAGTGCCCGGCGCCGGGCATGCCCGTTCCTATGAGGTCGATCCACAACGTTATGTCGAGCGCGTTGCCAGCTTCTTCGCACAGTATCTGGGCAAATAGTGCCCGATGCTGCATCCGATGACTCGGTTGCCGCTAACGCACAACTCCTGTACAATATCACAAGTGCGTACATTGGGATACCAGCGCGGTAGATCAAGCCTATGTCAGCACTCAGCCGTTTTGAAGCCTTTATGGAAAATATTGTCGAAGGTTCGGTTGCGCGGTTATTCCGCAGCCCGGTTCAGCCTGCCGAAATCGCTAAACGCCTCGAACGCGCCATGGAATCCAATCAGACGGTCAGCGTGCGGCGTATTCTGGTGCCCAACTACTACCGCGCATTCCTGAATCCACAGGATTTCGAGACCTTCAAGCCGATCCGCGCCGAGGTAGAGCGCGAGATGGCGACCTATCTGGCAGAACTAGCGCAGGAGCGCGGGTTCAGCATGGTCGAGCATCCGCGCGTCGAACTGGTCGCCGACTCTGGTGTGCCGCGGCGGACGATCCAGGTCGTGGCAGAAACGCAGGCCGCGCCAGCGGTAAGCCAGTCCAGTGATACGCAGGTCATTCCGGCTCAGCCAGCGGCAGCGCCAGCAGCACGGGCACGTCTCCTGTTGATGACATCTAGCGGTACGCACGTTATCCCGCTCGACAGTACGCTGATGACGATTGGACGCGGGCTGAACAACGATATTATCCTGGAAGACGCGCGCGTCTCTCGTAACCATGCCCAACTCCGTTATCGATCCCGCCGCTTCTGGCTGACCGACCTCGGCTCGACTAATGGTACATTTGTCAACGGCGAGCCGGTGACTGAGCGCGCATTGCGTGATGGTGATGTCGTGTCGCTCGGCGGACTGGAGTTGACATTCCGGCAGACCGACCGTTGACCATGCCGCTCATTCTGCTTCCCGAATGGATGGTATGTTCGACTTCGCTAACGCTTCTATTGACGCTGTAATGCTGGTACTGCGCGTTGCCGTGGTGCTGCTGCTCTATTTCTTTCTCTGGCAGGCGGTGCGCGTTATGATCCGCGAACTTGCAGCAATCGGTCAGGCAGGGCTGACCGCCCCGTCGTACAACCCGTATGGGCATCTTGTCGTGCTACGCAGCGGGCAGAGCGGCGTCGCGGTCGGCAAGATGTTCCCGCTCAGTCCGAGCACGATCATCGGGCGTAGCATGGAACATTGCGAAATCGCATTGAACGACTCCTTCCTGTCACAACAGCACGCCCGCCTCGAATTGCGCGGCAATCAATGGGTGCTAGAGGATCTCAACAGCACGAATGGCACATTCGTGAATGATATAGAAGTGCGCGATGCGACTGTGGTTGAAGAGGGCGACATCATTCGTGTCGGGCGCATCGAGTTGCGCCTAGTGAAAGGGTAGACGAAAAGGAAACATCGCCCCCGACAGGTAGCCGCATTCCAGCGAGGTGCAGCATGGATGAATGCCGGGATTGGGCGCCTCATACGTGGCAATTGCTCGCGTACCCGGCAAACATGCGGCATAATCCTGCTGTACTTCGCTGTAGGGTATCCCATGAGGGCGTCGCATGCTTCCGGCTATAGTTCAATCATTCAGATCCGGAAGAGCGGACGGGGATCGGCGCCGCCAAAGGGCCAGGGGATCGCCAACAGCACTGCCAGCATTGTCAGAATGGTGAAGATAGCATACTGCCGGTAACGCTTCTCTGGGGGCAGGCGTTTCGCAGTGACATGACCGACATGTGCCAGTACCACCGCTATCACCATCACCAGAATATGTTCGACTGCCCAGAATCGCAGCCGCGCATCAGCCATAGCGCTGCCAAAATCGTCGAAGGCGCGCTGCACTATAGGACTGAACACCCCGTACAGCAGCAAGCCCAACAACAACTGAATATCCATCGAAATACTGAAGAACGAGCCGAGTCGTCCCACCGACGCACTCCATGGACGTTTCCCCAGCCAGCCGATCAGCGCCTGCACCATGAGCATCATGCCGAGAATGATCACTGCCCAGCGTACATATGAGTGTGCATAGAGTGTTATGCTGTACGGATTCATTGCACGTTCCCTTATTGAGAAATAGTCTGATTTTGGTCGCACACGAACATCTTACCCGAGAACCTGCACCGGATCAACCGGCAACGATTGCCTTCACCTGTCGTCTACCGTTCAGGCTGCCGAAGCTCCGCTCTGCAACCGCTGCCGGGTCGCCAGTTCCTCGGCGCGACTCTTCAAACCGAACGAAGCGATAAAGAGCGCCAGCATCACGGCACCGACCACTAGGAATGCCACGGCGTATCCGCCGACATCGCTGCCGCGCGCTGCTGCAACCGCACCAAGCACCACAGCGCCGATCAACTGACCAATGCTGATGAATACCGTCAGCACTCCTTGCGTCGCGCCACGTTCTGCAGCTGGCGCTTCATTCAACAGGATGTACCGGAGCGACGCGCCGAGCAACACGCCGATTCCAACGCCAAACAGTACAGAAAAGCCGTAGAACGCAACGAGAGAGGTTGCCAGCATTCCTTCCAGCAGCAAACCTGTCGCAATCAACGCCGTGCCGGTCAGCACCACAATCTTCGAGCCAATCCGATCAAGCATGCGCCCCGACAGCGGCGAACCAACCGCCATCGCCAGCACCATTGGCACAAGCATAAAACTTGCAGTCGATGGCGTGACACCAAACGCTGCGACAAGCAACGATGGCACGAACAACGTCACAGCCTCGCTCAAGCCCGCGCCAAAAGAGAGTGCACCAGCCAGCGCAATCTGCCGGTTGCGGAACAGATTCAGGTTGAGCATCGGGTCATCCGCACGACGCTCGATCTGCAAGAATAGTGGGACGAGCGCCAGCGCCAGCACCAGCAGGAACCATGTCGATGACGCACTGATTGCATTAACCAGACTGCTTACACTCACTTCTTCGAGCAGGTAGGCGAGATCGCTCAGCGCCACAGCCAGCGACGCTAGAATCACCCCCAGCACGACCGTCCCACCCCAATCGAAGGGACGCGGTGTCGCCGCGCGTATGGCAGGCAATAATTTCACACCAAACCCAACCAGCGCCAGTGCAATCGGCAGATTGATCAGGAAAAGCCACTGCCATCCGAGCATGAGCAGCAATCCGCCGATAATCGGTCCAACTAGGAATGCAATGCCGAACACAGCGCCGATCAGACCAAGCGCGCCACCGCGCTTCTCTGGAGGAAATGTATCACCAATCACTGCGCTGGCAACCGGGAAAATGCCGCCAGCGCCTAACCCCTGGATAGCGCGACCCGCCAGTACCAGCGCATACATCGGCGCCGCCACGACGATCAATGATCCCAGACCAAACATGGCAACACAGGCAGCGTAGAGCGTGCGCCGCCCCAGCCGGTCCGATAGTTTAGCGATGAAAGGTGTTCCAACCAGATTGCAGAGCACATAGACGACAAACATCCACGATGCTGCGCGTGCGTCGATTCCAAAATGCTCACGCAACGCTGGCAGCGCTGGTCCAATGATGGCAATATCAAGCGCTGCCATAAGAACGCCAATAAACAGCACAAGCAGAATGCGGTTCCGTGTGCGTTCCTCGTTGCGAGTCATAGTACACCTCTTGCCTTACCGGTAGGTAGAATAGTATCCGAGACAACGTAACGTGTCAAGACGCCGGAACCTAAGCCGTAAGTGTTCACATTTCTCCTGGGAGCGAGGGAATCTTGCCCTCGAAGACGCGACGAGCGCATCCCGCTCTCGCTTCCTGATGCGTGTGTTACCCCAGGTGTGAACAGTTACATTGAGCCATCGTCCGTCATCCTCTGTCTGTTCGATGCTATAATGTGCCACGACCATACGCTTGTGCGAGGAATATTCGTGCCGGTCATTGCTGCCAACCAACGTTCAGTACGACTCCTGCCATCCATCCTCGCCGCCGATTTTGCGCGCCTCGGCGAGCAGGCGCGCGAAGTTGCCGCAGCTGGCGCTGATGGGCTGCACATCGATGTGATGGACGGCATGTTCGTGCCGAATATCAGCATTGGAATACCAGTGGTCGACGCGTTGCGCCGCGCCGTCGATCTGCCGCTCGACTGTCATCTCATGATCGTCGAACCAGAGCGCTACATTGACGCATTCGTCGCTGCGGGCGCCACCCATATTACGGTGCACGTCGAAGCCTGCCGTCATCTCCATCGTACAATTCAGCAGATCCATGCGCTGGGCATTACAGCTGGCGTTGCGCTCAATCCGGCTACTCCGCTGACAGCCATCGAGGACATTCTGCCCGATCTCGATCTTGTCCTGATTATGAGTGTCAATCCCGGTTTTAGTGGTCAGACGTACATTCCGGGCAGTACTGCAAAGATCGTTCGTCTGCGCCGTATGCTCGACGAATGCGGACTACACCATATCGAACTGCAGGTCGATGGTGGCATCAGTGCCGCTAACGTCGCCGATGTCGTAGGCGCTGGCGCTACCAGCATTGTCGCCGGAACCGGCGTGTTCAATACCCGTCCCATATCCGAAACGATCCAGGCGATTCGTCATGCGATCCAGACCAGAAACTGATACGATGCACTGGAGAGCTGACGCTGGCGCCTGAGCGGTGTGAAAGGCGTTGTATGAGCGACAGTGTGACGCTTGCTTGCGTCCACCATGATCCAGACAGCCTGCTCCGTCCCCAGGCTGAGCGGGTTGTGTCAGCATTGAAACATATCTTTCCGATGATCGTCGTGCGCACAACCGACGAGACGCCTGGTAGTGCCATCGAGCCGCTCCTGGCTGCTGGCGTCTCGATCCATCGCGCACCTTCGTGCGGTCACCTAAAGCTAGGACGTGCGCGACGCGAAGCCTTACGTCTGGGTATCGAGACAGGCGCGCATCATGTGCTCTTCTGCGATTTTGATCGCGCACTGCACTGGGTCGAATATCATCCTGCCGAACTTGCATCGATTGCCCGTTTGATCCTCGCCTATGATTTTACTGTCCTCGGACGCACACAGCGCGCGTTCGACAGCCATCCCCGCGCTCAGTGCGCTACTGAAGCGATCGTCAACCACGTCTTCGCACAGGTGAGCGGGCAGGAATGGGATGTCACCGCAGCCGCGCGCGGCGTCTCGCGTCGTGCCGCCATTGCGATCCTCGATGGCTGCCCGGACGAAACAATCGGCACCGATGTTTCCTGGACTCTCTTTCTGCAACGCACCGGTCGGTATGCTATTGGCGCCATTGAAACTGAAGGTCTCGAATACGAAACTGCTGATCGTTTCCCTGACGCGGTCGCTGCGGCTGGCGGCATCGACGCCTGGAAGGCGCGGATCGACGCTGACCCGCGCGAGTGGGCACTGCGCCTGGAGATTGCGCGCCTTGAAGTCGAAGCCACTATAGCGTATTCTGCTTCCCTATGAAGACCACTCGTTTCACTATAATTGCCGCTTCTGCCGTTGCCCTGCTCATTCTTTTGCTTATCGCATCGGAGCTGGCTCATCCCATCGATCACACCCGCTGGTCTCGCCGAAACGGACGGTTTCTGGTCACTTGAGTTCAACGGAGAGCGATCTTATCGCTGGACAAAAGGGAATGCACTTTTCCATTTCCGGGTTTTGAAACCGCCTCGTCACTCTATATGACGCTGAACCTTACCGCTCCCCAGCATCTAGGCGCGCCTCCCGTTGCAGCCCGGCTCCAGGTTGACGACGCTGCGCCTTTCCATTTCACCATCGCGTCTGAGTAGCGTCGCTACCATATCCTCGCTGCAGTGACCGCACCCCGCTGGCACACGCCAGCCGTGCGACTTATCACCGATACCTGGACACCCGGCGTCCACGACCGCAGACATCTGGGGATTGCGGTGAGGGAGGTGCAGTGCAGCGCCTCAGTCCTCCCCGACTCCTTGCCGTTGCCGAGCGCATGTCATTCCTGGCAATACTTGTTGCCCTGTTTTCCTCTGTGGTGCGTCATCCGCAACCCTATGGCAGCATGCTTGTGGCGATTGTGGTCGTTACGCTGGGGATACTCGGAGCGTGGATGCCTGCTCGTCTCGTGCAGATACTGCCAACGAACTGGTCGCTGGTAAGCGAGATGCTCGCGGCCGCAACCGCAGTGGAAGCAGTGCGTTTGAGGCGACGGATACCCCGCCATCTCCTGCCGGTCGTTGCCATCATAGGCGCTGGAACCGGCACCCTGCTTGTCGCTGCGCTGGGATGGATCATTGCTGGCACCATCTTCCTCGTCTGCAGTGCATGGTTATCCGCTGTCGCGCCCAATCATCCATCCGGCGCCCGGTCGGCAGCGCCGTCGTCCCTACCCTCCACCAATCCCTGGCAACACGTTGCTCTTGGTGGTGTCATTACAATTGTGCTTGCCGGTCTGCTTATCTCTGGAACGGAATAGCGGATACAGAGAGCCACTATCACGGCGACGAAAGCTACTGGGTTCCAGTAGGTGTTCGGGCATTCCGAACTGCCTTTATCGAGTGCGATCCGGATCATTCGTTCTGGTTCGATTCTTCTTTACTCTTCACCTCACGACATCCACAGATCGGCAAATATATCATCGGTACCGGAGCATACCTGGCCAGGTATTACGATGTACCGTTGTTTCTGTACGACTTCCGGCAAGACAAAGCCTGGAACAAGGCTCACGGACGGGTCTTACCATCGGGGATCGCTGGTGCGGCACGACTCCCCGTTGCGCTCACTGGCGCGCTGTGTGGTGCGTTCCTCTACTGGCTCGGCGTCCAGATCGCCGGACCTGTCACCAGTATCCTCGCTGTCATTCTGTTTATCGCAACACCGGTCGTGTGGCAGCACGCTCGACTCGCTATGCTGGACATCCCCGCGCTAATGTTCGGACTGCTTGCGCTGAATCTGTGTATCCGCGCAGTGATTGCTCTGCACGCAGGGGCCACCAATGCTGGCGTGTGGATTGCAGCCTGCGGCGCGACCTGCGGCGCTGCTGCTGGCGCCAAACCGAATGCGTTGCTTATTCCCGGCATCTGCATCCTTGCGCTTTGCCTAACCGGGGTTACGCTTCCAAACCGATCTGGTCGACATCAATTGATATCAGGCATTGTGTCACTTCTCCTCTGGATATGGGTGGTTTTCTTCTTATCCAATCCTATGCTTTACCCCTATCCCGTCGCTGGCATACAGCATATGCTCGAACTTAGCAAGATAGTGGCTTCAGGCAGTCGTGCTCCCCTCCCAACACTTGCATCGCGCATCAGCGCAGTCTGGACGAGTCTTGGCGACAGTGGATATGTCGGCAGCAGCGGCTTACCCGGCAGTCGGCTATGGCTGATCATCGGCACCATCTCCTTGGCTCGCGGGTTGCTGCAACGACCACAAGGAGCGCCCCTTTCGGCGCTGTCGGTCATAGCTCTCTGGGGAATTACCAGTTTTACAGGGATTACACTTTGGATTCCTCTGGATGTAAATCGCTACTACTTGCCATTAGTGCCGATCGTCGCACTGCTCCAGGCATATGGTATAATAACAATCTCGCAAAATGCTTTCAGATTATTGCTCAGATTTCGTACTTGCTCGTAGAGCCTATCCGAATATTCTGAACACCGACGCCGCATCTTTATAATCCTTCAGAGCGAAGTCGCAGGGCAGGCTCTTCTGAGCCCCACATCGGTCACTTTCGGGAACGCTGATCGCAAGACATCACATACACGCAGAAAGGTGTAACCAACGTGCCGAAAGAAGGAATTACGCCTCGCGCGCAGGATTATTCGCAGTGGTATCTCGACATTGTGCAACAGGCTGACCTGGCGGATTACGCTGAGGTAGTCAAAGGGTGCATTGTGTTCAAACCGACCGGCTACGCCATCTGGGAGGCGATCCAGCGCGGTCTGGACGACCGGATCAAAGCCACTGGTCATGTCAACGCCTACTTTCCGTTACTGATCCCAAAAAGCTTCCTGATGAAAGAGGCCGAGCATGTTGAAGGGTTTGCGCCCGAGGTGGCGGAAGTGACCCGCGCTGGTGGCGAAGATCTCGCCGAGCCCTACGTCATCCGCCCGACATCGGAAACTATCATTGGCTACTTCTATTCCAAATGGGTGCGTAGTTACCGCGACCTGCCACTGCTTATCAATCAGTGGGCGAACGTGATGCGCTGGGAAATGCGCACCCGCCCCTTCCTGCGCACCACCGAGTTCCTCTGGCAGGAAGGGCACACCGTCCACGCTACTGAGGAAGACGCCGAACGCGAAACGCTCCTGATCCTCCACGATGTGTACGCTGACTTCGTGGAGAAGGAAATGGCAATCCCGGTCATTAAGGGGCTGAAGTCGGAAAAGGAAAAGTTCCCCGGCGCGCTGCGATCCTACTGCATCGAAGCAATGATGCAGGACGGTCGCGCGCTCCAGGCGGGCACGTCGCATAATCTGGGGCAGAACTTCGCTCGTGCGTTCAACATTACCTATACCGACCAGCATAACACCATTCAGTACGCCTGGACGACCAGCTGGGGCGTTAGCACGCGACTGATCGGCGCACTGATCATGACCCATTCCGACGACGAAGGGCTGATCATTCCGCCGCGCTTGGCGCCAACGCAGGTCGTTGTAGTGCCAATCTATCGTAATGACGCCGAACGCAGCGTGGTGATGGAGACAGTGCAGCGTATGACCGCGGAGTGGAAGGGACGCCTGCGCTTCAAGATCGACGACCGCGACAATCTGACACCAGGGTTCAAGTTCAACGAATGGGAGCTGAAGGGGGTTCCGATCCGCGTCGAGATCGGACCAAAAGACATTGAAAAAGGGAGCGTAGCGATTGCCCGCCGCGACCAGCCTGGACGCGAAGGGAAGTCATTCGTGCCACAGGACGGATTGACCGACCGGTTGACTGCACTCCTGGCAGAGATCCAGCAGGCGCTCTACCAGCGCGCATTGACCTTCCGCGAAGATCACACAGCCGACGTTGCAACCTACGACGAACTCAAACAACAGGTCGAACGCGGTTTCGCGCGCTGCTACTGGGCAGGAACAACCGAAGACGAGAAGCGCATCCAGGAAGAAACGCGCGCCACTATTCGCTGTATTCCGCTGGATCAACCGCAGCGAGCTGGGCGTTGCGTCTACACAGGAAAGGAAACCTCACAGCAGGTCATCTTTGCCCGTGCGTATTGATCACTGCAACGGATGCTGCCAGACTACAGTGACATCGGCGGCGCACTCCTCAGTGGAGCGCATCGCCATCGCTATACTATGAATGGGTTGCAGTTCATCGGAAAGCGCCAGGCGGAATCTACCCGCTGAGTCACGCCGACCGACAGGCATCAAGTGCGGCACGCACGCCAGCGCACATTGTCTCCAGCGCCATCGTCGGACCAGGGCGCGGATCGGCGCTTGACTGCGCTGGAAGTGACGGCAGGTGGATGAACAGACAACGGGTTGGCAGACGACGAGTCGCACAAACGTGGAGCGCCACATAGTACACCATATTGCACAGATAGGCGCCCGCCGACAGCGACAGATTGGCGGGGATTCCAGCCGCGCGGATTGCGTCAACGACAGCACGCACTGGCGCAGTGGAAAAGTACGCAGCCGGACCGTCCTGGACGATCGGTTCATCGATGCGCTGAATGCCAGCGTTATCAGGAATACGAAAATCGCAGAGATTGATCGCCACCCGCTCAACCGAAAGCGCAGCGTATCCATCCGCCTGACCAAGCATCAGGCACAGATCGGGTTGAAGATCGAGCAAAAGATCGGTTATCATACCAGGGACCCGCGCCGCATCGACCGGCAAAACGGCGGTAACGGCGCCAGCAGGCTTTCCGTTGCTGGATAGACGCTTCACAACCTCTTGTGAAGGATTGACCGCGAAGTTACCGAATGGCTCAAAACCAGTAATGAGCGACGTTGTCATACAAGGTCCTGAACAGACAGCAATTTCTGGATAATCAAATGCAGTAGTATACCACGATCTGTATTTTTGGTTTATCCTCTGCCTTTACCCGGCAGTCACAGCCCCGAGTTGCGTATGAACACACCCAAAACCCAATCAGCCATAACTATCAGCGAGACGCTGGCAGCGCAGGAAAGCGGTGCGGAAGATCGCATAGCCGCCTTTTTCGGGCGTTACGGACGGCACCTGGCGCTTTTGCAGGCGACCATTGCAACGTGCGGCAGTCTGTTTATGAGCGAAGCGCTTGGATGGCCGCCATGCGTTCTGTGCTGGTACCAGCGCATTTTGATGTATCCGATTGTCGTCCTGATCCTGGTTGGCATTCTGCGCCGCGACCACGGGCTGCACCTGTATGTGCTGCCGCTCTCGCTGTTCGGTGCCTGCGTTTCGCTCTACCACTATCTCCTTATCAAAACCGACTGGCTGCCGCCGCCGCCATGCGTTGACGGCATCCCATGTACAGTCGATTATCTCAACATCCTGGGATTTATCAATGTACCGTTCATGGCGCTGACGGCGTTTCTGGTCATCAGTTTTCTCATGGGCGCCACAGCGGTTAGCGAGCCAGCTGACACTGACGAGTCGCCCTCGATGTGCGACGGGCAGGCGCTTGCAGCCTACGCCATTATTGCGCTTGTTGCGATTACCTTCATCGGCTGGGGAATAATCATCTGAAAAAAATATCGCCGGTCAAGGGCCGGCGATGTTCCCGATGAATTCTGGTCGGGGCGAGTGGATTTGAACCACCGACCTCAGCGACCCGAACGCTGCGCTCTACCAGGCTGAGCCACGCCCCGTCGCCGTCTGCCGCAGCGGAATGGTGCCGAAGGTGGGAGTCGAACCCACACGGAGTCACCTCCAACGGTTTTTGAGACCGTCGCGTCTGCCATTCCGCCACTTCGGCGCTGCGCATAGAAGTATAGCGCAATCCACTGTGCCTGTCAACCTAGACTCGTGCTTGCAAAAGTTGAACAAATGTACTATACTATCATGGGTTCGAGTATATGCAATAAGGTACGAGCAACGCCCCACGCCAGTAACGCCAGCGCTGGCAGGGCAGGAGGAATGAGTATGGCTCCCACCCGCAAATCAGGCGAACCCACTCGCCCCGAAGCGACTGTTTCACGCACCTATCGTGCGGCGATCCGCATTGGCGAAGACTATATCACTCTCGAAGAAACAATCGCCCTGCCGCTCGACGCCAGCGACGAAGAGGTGGCAAAAGCCGTTGATCTCGGCTGGCGCATCTATCGCACTCAACGTGAGGCGATTGAAGCGCAGATCGCCAGCATCCGCGAAGCGCAACCCGTGCCTCCAGCGCCTACGATCCGTGATCCCGACGCTCCTGCGAGCGACCGGCAACGGCACTACATCGCCGCCCTCCAGGAAGATCTTGCCTGGACGAACGAGCAACTGGCATCCTACGCCCAGGAACACCATGTTGATCTGGTTACGATGACCAAAGCACAGGCAAGCGCCTTCATCGACAGTCTGAAAAAGATTGCCGAGGAACGTCAGGCGTACGCAGCCGCTGCACGCAGTGCGCACACTGACAATGGTGCCGTTCCCGCGCGCCCTGCCGATACGGCACCTGCCCATGAGAAGCAGATTGCCGCGCTCAGGCGGCTGGCGCAGCAAAAGGGGTTCGATCTCGATGCCGAGATCCGGCAGCGCTTCGAGATCACTATCGAGGAACTCACCAGCGGACAGGCGTCGGCGCTGCTCCGTGAGTGGCAGCGCCCTGCCCAGCGCACAGTTGGCGAGTGAACTGGCAGCAGTCTGGTCTATTTGCACCACTTCCAGAGTGGCAGCGCCCTGCCCAGCGCACAGTTGGCGAGTGAAGCTGAGAGTGCGTAACCTTTTCTTGATCTGTGCGGTCTATCTGGTGTGCGACCGTAGTCGTGGACGGTCACACGGAGTATTCGCAGCACTGCCTATCTGAGTTACCACTCTGGCTGCCCCGGCAGGCTTTCTTCATGACCTGCGCATCGCCTAAGCAGGCGTTTCGCCACCTCAGGTAGGCGCAACGAGGAGACGAATATGCGTCAGGTCAGAGGAACCGTCAACACAGTCGAACTCATCGGTTGGCTCGGCGATGCGCCCGAAATGCGCTCTTTCCCTTCGGGATCGAGCGTGTGCCTCTTCAACGTCGCGACCAAGCATCTTGGCGCACGCAGTGAGAACGGCGAACGATCAATCGAAACCGATTGGACGCTGATCGAAGCGTGGAACAAACTGGGAGAACAGTGCATGCGCTACCTGCATAAGGGAAGTCGTGTGCGCATTGTCGGCAGCCTGCGCACCCATAGCTGGTCAGACCGGGAAACCGGTCTGCACCGCCACCGGACGTTCGTGCGCGCTGATGAGGTGCTGTTCCTCGATAGCAGACCTGGGACCGACGATACTGATCAGGATATCGTCGAAGCCGCAGACGAGCCAGAGGACGTGCCATTCTAAACGTTAGCCGGAAGGGATGGATTGAGAACGGGCGGGTGACGGCGACCTCGTCGCCTGCCCTGCTTCCCTACAAAAGAAGCGTGGTTCAGAGAAGCATCTTTACTTGCAAACATTGCTTGTACATGCTGGCAAACCAGGTTCATGAAGTCATCTAATGGCAGAGCTTCCATCCGCATCCCTTCACTACAAGATCACCTAAATCTCACAACGGTTTTTGCGAATACGCTCGGCGCGAATCAATCACTGCATGTTCCATGCTTAGAACGGCAATCTTGAGTGCTAGAGTGTTTCCTGGCGCGTTGGAGCTGCGCGCGTCCCCGCACCGCTTGGGTGCGCGGGCGCGATGCCCGCACGCAGCAAGATGAGCGCTGTAGCACAGCACACGGGGATCCCGCGTTTCCTGGGAGCGTTGCTACCCTGTGAGCTTGCCTTACAGGGGTAGATTTTTTAGCAAGCCTCTGCGTGCCATCTCCCGTTTCAGCCATCAGGACGCCCAAACTCCTCCTTCTCCCCTTGTGGGAGAAGGGGCAGGGGGGATGAGGGGCAAAATCGCACTGGAATGCAGAACATCACACATCTCTTTCAAGAAATCTACCCCTGCGAGGTTAGGGGCATGAGGGGCAAACGTGCGCAGGAATGCAGAAAATCGCTGCCAGATTGTGACCCATCACAGGAATGCGAGCATTGTGCCCTCAGCTGCTTCAAGAGTGGGACGCCTGCAATCCGTGGCAACCAGTGCAGATGGGGAACGAACACTAGTGTACTGTGCATCGTGTTCTACCAGTTTGATATGACTGTTCAGGGATGTTGGGGCTTTCGGGGGCGGCGTTTTGCAACAGACGACCAGTTACAGCGACATGTTGGGCTGGAGAGCGCTCCTCACCCCTCATATTCGCCAATCGTCGCCAGCTGCTGCCGGATAAACTGGCGAACCGCTTCTGCTGACTCCAGGGCAAGCGCCTGATCTGCCCATTGCTGCACATCCCTGAGCGTCAGTTGTCGCACGAGTTCCTTCGCCTGCGGGATCGAACCCGGCGACATACTGAGTTTCTTTACCCCCAACCCAACCAGTATCGGCAAAGCCTGGCGATCTGCAGCCAGTTCACCGCACACGCTCACCCATTTTCCGGCGGCTTCGGCGCTCTGCACCACCTGGCGAATCTGGATCAGGACAGCCGGGTGCAATCCATCCTGGAGATATGCGACAGATGCATTGCCCCGCTCGGCGGCAAGGGTATACTGCGTCAGATCGTTGGATCCGATACTGAAAAAATCAACCTCAGGCGCAAAGATATGCGCCAGCAAAGCTGCGGATGGCACTTCAACCATCATACCGACATCCACGCGATCAGGAACTGGCACATGTTGGCGCCGCAATTCACTGATTGTTTCGTTCACGATTCTGCGCGCGCGCCGCCACTCGCCAATATCAGCGATCATGGGAATCATGATCTGTATCCGATGACCAGCGGCAGCACGCAGGATAGCACGCAGTTGCGGTTTGAACAGATCGGGGCGGTCCAGACACAACCGGATCGCGCGTTGTCCTAAAAACGGATTGTCTTCGCGCGCCATGCGAAGATATGGCAGCGGCTTATCGCCCCCTACATCAAGCGTGCGGATAACAACTGGTCGCTGATCCATCAGACGAGCTATCGCATGATACACCTCAAACTGCTCATCCTCATCGGGCGCTGTTGTGCGATCAAGAAAGAGAAATTCAGTGCGCAGCAATCCAACCCCGTCGGCACCGTTTGCTAGTGCTGCGCGTGCATCTTCGAGATTGCCAATATTCGCCGCAACCTCGATACCGATCCCGTCTTTCGTCACGGATGGCGCGGTACTCAACTTCTGCGCACGCTCATATGTGGAACGCCATTGCGCAAGTTTCGCTGCATAATCGGCAGTAGTCGACTCATCAGGATCAATCCAGACCAGACCAGCGAAGCCATCAATAATAAGCGGCGTCTCTGGTCGCACCTGTGCGACTGCCGGACCAACGCCAACGACGGCGGGGATGCCAAGCGTGCGCGCCAGAATAGCGCTGTGCGAGGTTGAACTTCCGCGTTCAGTACAGATACCCAACACTTTTGCCGGATCGAGCCGTGCTGTATCAGACGGCGAGAGATCGTCAACAACGATAATCCCGGACTGATCGACATGAGCTACCGCAGTATGTCCCAGCAACTGCGTCAGCACCTGCAACCCGACATCCCGAATATCGACGGCCCGTGCGCGCATGTAATCATTGTCGAGCGACTCGAAGACGTGCACTGTATCCTGCACGACCTGTTGCCATGCCCACTCGACATTAACGCGCTCGTGCTCGACGATCTGCTGCACGCGGGACAACACATCGGGATCGCTGAGAAACATCAGGTAAGCATCGAAAATCGCCGCTTCGTAGGGATGTTGTCGCGCAATCTGATCACGCACCTGGCGTGTCCTGCTACGAATGGCTTCCAGAGCAACAGAAAACCGAACCATCTCGGTTGCAGGATCGTCGATAGCAAGACGCTCAACCTGTGGTTCAACATTGCGCAGCACGACTGCCCGACCAAGAGCGTACCCTGGCGAAGCGGCAATGCCGCGCAGCGCGCCCGGAGGCGCATCTGTGGATCGAAGCAGCGATAACGATCGCTGATCGGCTGACACATCATCGGCTTCTCCAAACTTCTCTGCCGCGAGTCGCTGCAATGCTGCCAGTGCTTCAGCGGCATCCTCACCAGTAGCAGAGACGACGATCTCGTCGTACTGCCGGATGCCAAGCGCTGCCACTGCGTTAAAACTTTTTGCATTGACCTGCCGGGGGTCATGAGCACGGGCAACACGAATATCGGATTGAAAACGACTCGCAGTCTGGACAAACAGCGCAGCCGGTCGGGCGTGCAGTCCCAGGCGATTCTCAACAATCAGTCGCACCTGCTGCACATCAGTCATAACTGGAGGCGCAGACGACAGTTGGGGTGCGGCAGCGTCTGTGCCCGCGCGCTGACTCAGACTTTCGATCTTGCTGGACAGCGCCCCTTCCGCTTCTGCTGCCACGCGATCAAGCGACGCACCCAGACTGGCCTGGATAGCGGCGGCGATGGCGCCTTCGACGAACGGAGCGGCGCACAATCGTACACGATTCCGCTTTTCTTCTGCAAGAAAATCGAGCGCCATCTCCGCACTTAGCACCGCGCTGCCCAGATCCATCAGCACCAGTACGCCGTCGTCGCTATACACAGCTTCGATGGCATCACGGATCTTTGCCGCATCCGTTCCAAGCGTCTGTGATGAGTCGTCGGCGCCTGCTGCCACAGCAATTGAAACCTGCGACTGCTGCATTACCATGCGCATCATGTCCACGATCCCGGCAGCCAGCAGGGAACTATGCGAAACAAGGACGATATTCACCATAATCGATACCAGTCCGCAACGTACAATCAGGACAGAGGACAACATCAACGATATCGTTCACTGAGTGCGCAGTGATCGATGCCAACTCAGGCGCGGTGAACCCTGTTGCGCCGCAGTGGCAGGCGTACCAGCCAGCCCGATCTGGATCGTACTGCTGGTTATGACCGAGATCGATCACCTCCACGCCCATTTTCCAGCGCGCATTTGTCACCAATTTTCGACAACCAGCCTGCTTTAAGCGCTTCACATAAGTCGCAAAATGGTCACGAGTGCAGTGACGCATAAGCAACACTGCCAGGGTCAGATCATCTGGCAGCTGCCAGACCAGGGCATCGACATTGACCACAACCAGGTTGGGATATGGTTCAATCAATGGCAACACACGCTGAACAAGGTCACAGTTTCGCTCGACTGCATAAACCCGGCGAACAATCTGCGCCAGCTGCCGTGCCAGTCTCAGATCGCCAGCACCAATATCGACCACAACATCGTCTGCATCCACCTGCGCCAGGACGTACTGATACGTCTCGTCATCGTATGGCACCCACACGCTTTCCCAATCGATGGCGTCCATCGGCCGCAATTGTTGGCGAAACAAAAGCCAGCATTCGATGAGTAAAAAGCGCATGCCATCATCGGTCGCGTGACTCTCACTCGATCGTTCTGTGATCGGAAGTCAACGGCGACGAATCAGGCATGCGCAGGCGGGATCGTCCTGTGCCAGCGGTCAGTCAACCCAATCGAAGGTACGGGTCACTGCTTTTTTCCAACCGCTATAGAGACGTTCACGGGTTGCGCTATCCATCTGCGGCAACCACTCGTGATCCTTGCCCCAGTTGGCACGCAGATCCTCGACTTCTTTCCAGAAGCCGACTGCGAGACCAGCGGCGTAGGCAGCGCCCAGCGCCGTTGTTTCCGACACGGTTGGACGAATAACCGGCACACCCAGAATATCAGCCTGGAACTGCATCAGGGTGTTGTTGAAGACCATGCCGCCATCAACTTTGAGCGCCGTCAGCTCGACGCCCGAGTCCTTATTCATCGCATCGAGCACTTCGCGTGTCTGATAGGCGGTCGCCTCGAGCGCAGCGCGACAGATGTGATTCTTCGTAATATAGCGGGTCAACCCGACGATAACACCTCGCGCGTTGCTCTTCCAGTATGGCGCGAACAGACCTGAGAACGCTGGCACGATGTAGATGCCGCCGCTATCTTCAACTGCATTGGCGTACTCCTCGATATGCGAGGAGAAATCGAAGAAGCGCAGATTATCGCGCAGCCACTGCACCAGTGCGCCGGTAATGGCTATCGAGCCTTCCAGACAGTACACTGTCGGTTGATCACCGATCTTATACCCTACAGTCGTCAGCAAACCGTTCTGTGATGGTACCGGTTTGAGACCGGTGTTCAGCAGCATGAAGCATCCGGTTCCATACGTATTCTTCGCCTCACCAACGCTGAAACATGTCTGACCGAAGAGCGCTGCCTGCTGGTCGCCGAGGTCGCCAGCGACTGGAATGCCCTCAAGCGCGCCGACCGCAGTTCCGTAGACCGTAGCCGACGGCATGATTTTCGGCAGCATTGCGCGTGGCACGCGCATGATGTCCAGGATTTCGTCGTCCCAATCAAGTGTCTCCAGATTCATTAGCATGGTGCGCGAGGCGTTCGACACATCGGTGATGTGGACACCGCCATTGACCCCACCGGTCATATTCCAGATCAGCCAGGTATCGATGTTGCCGAAGAGTACTTCGCCCTGCTCAGCTTTTTCGCGTACTCCTGGCACATTATCGAGGATCCAGGTGATCTTTGGACCGGAGAAGTAAGTCGCAAGCGGCAGACCGACTTTGGGGCGGAAGCGATCCTGCCCTCCGTCCTGCGCCAGTTGATTGCAGATCTGGTCCGTGCGCGTGTCCTGCCAGACAATCGCGTTGTATACCGGCTTACCGGTTGCCTTCTCCCACACCACGGTCGTTTCGCGCTGGTTGGTCACGCCGACAGCTGCAATCTCACTGCGTTCCACTCCCGACTTGCGCAACGCGCCATCGATCACCTCCTGCGTGCGTGCCCAGATTTCCAGCGGATCATGCTCGACCCAGCCCGGTTGAGGATAGATCTGGGTATGTTCCTTTTGATCCACCGCGACCACGCGCCCTGCATGATCGAAAATCATGCAGCGCGTACTCGTCGTTCCCTGGTCGACTGCTGCCACGTATTTCGCCATAGCCACAACTCCTTTGCACACCAGCAACACTGCTGGCGACTACTCTGTCGTCCAGGCTTCCTGCATCGCCTTGAACATCAAGTATGAAGAAGTTGCCCCTGGATCTTGATGCCCGGCGCTTCGTTCCGCCAGGTACGAAGCCCGTCCTCGTCGCGCTACCATTGGAATAGTATTCTTCATCCCCTGTTCGGCTGCGACGACGCTCTGGCGCAACGCTTCCCGCTCATCAAGGCCATCGGCAACTGCCTGTTTGAGCGCATTCAGCGCTGGTACAAGCGCATCGACCATCGTCTTGTCGCCGACATTCGCCTTCCCACGTGCCATCAGGCTGACGATAGCACCGTCGATGGCTGTGACCCAGTCGGCAAGCGATAGTTCCATCTTGTTCGCCGTGGCGACACCCGCCTGTAAGAAGAATGTCCCGTACAACGGTCCACTTGCGCCTCCGACGGTCTGAACCAGCGTCATACCGACCGACTTCAGAATCGTACCAATATCCTTATCGGCAACTGTCGGCAACTTTCCCAGCACCGCCTTGAACCCGCGGTCCATGTTCACGCCGTGGTCGGCATCGCCGATGCTCGAGTCGAGTTGCGTGAGATAATCCTTGTTTTCCGCCAGTATCTGACTATAGACCCTGAGCCAGGACAGAACGTCGTCGCGACTGATCGGCATAGATTACACCCCCCACCGCAGTGCAGGAGTCTTAACCGGAGCGTCCCACAACCTGATCAGTTCGTCGTCCATTTTCAGCAGCGTGATCGAGCAACCCGCCATCTCCAGCGAGGTAATGTACGGTCCGATCAGGTTGCGTACCACCTTAAGACCCGCTTCGACTGCGATCTCATATGCCTTCCGATACACCACATAGAGTTCGATCAGCGGGGTACCGCCCATGCTGTTGACAAACAGCAGCACATTGTCACCCGCGCGGAACGGCAAATCGTTCAGGATCGGCTCCATCAGCATCTCAGTGATCTCGTCGGCAGGTTTGAGCTTCATACGGGTGCGGCCCGGTTCACCGTGGATGCCGATGCCGATCTCCATTTCGTCGTCGGGCAGATCGAAAGTTGGCTTGCCTGCGTGTGGTACGGTGCAACTAGTCAGCGCCATACCCATGCTGCGCCCCCAACCATTGACCTTGCGGCATATCTCAGCCACTTCTCTGAGCGAGCGCCCCTCTTCAGCCGCTGCGCCACAGATCTTCTCTGCTAGCACAGTGACGCCTACCCCGCGTCGGCCCGCAGTGTAGAGCGAATCCTGCACTGCCACATCATCATTCGTCACAACCGATTCTACCTCAATTCCTTCCGCACGCGCCAGGTCGGCTGCCATATCGAAATTGAGGATGTCGCCGGTGTAGTTCTTGACGATGTACAGCACGCCAGCGCCGCCGTGGACCGTTTTCGTCGCTTCAAACATCTGGTCGGGAGTGGGGCTGGTAAAGACAGCGCCAGGACAGGCAGCGTCCAGCATGCCCATACCGACGAAACCTCCGTGCATCGGTTCGTGACCAGATCCACCACCGGAGACGATCGCTACTTTGCCCTGCACTGGTGCATCGGCACGATAGATAAAGTTCGGATCGTAATGCACCTTAACCAAATCGGGATGCGCATATTCAATGCCCTTCAACTCCTCGACAACCACGTCTTCGGGTTTGTTGATTAGCTTTTTCATGACCCCTGCTCTCCTTATGTCAATCCGTAAGCAGTTCTGGTGTTGCGCAAGGCAACGCAATCGTGCTGACAACACCAGAACCTTCCGCATTATGTCCAGGCGACTCCCTCAGAAAGCCCCCAGAGCAACATACAACGCTGCCGCGATGACGCCGCCGATGATCGGACCAACAACCGGTATCCAGGCATATTCCCAGTCGCTGCTTCCCTTGCCGGGGATGGGCAGCACTGCGTGAGCAATGCGAGGACCGAGATCACGCGCAGGATTGATGGCATAACCGGTCGTACCGCCCAAAGAGAGACCGATTACCCACACCAGAAACGCCACAGGAATGATTGCCAGCGCACCAAGACTACCTTCCGGAATAACCGGTCCATCAATTGAAAGGATGCCGAAAACCAGCACAAAGGTGCCAATGATCTCACTGACTAGGTTCCACGCCGCATTGCGCACCGCAGGAGCAGTACTGAACACGGCGAGTTTCAACCCTGGATCATTAGTTTCCGCCCAGTGCGGATAGTAATGTAGAAAGACGAGCACAGCGCCGATAAACGCACCGATGAACTGTGCACCAATATACATTGGCGCCATGGCTGCTTCAAACTTGCCAGCGATAACTAGACCGATGGTCACTGCCGGATTCAGGTGCGCGCCGCTGATTGCTGCAACGGAATACGCGCCGACAAAGACTGCCAAAGCCCACGCCGTGGTGATCACAATCCACCCGCCACTGTTGCCTTTCGTCTTGCTCAATACCACATTGGCAACAACGCCGTCGCCAAGCAAAATGAGCAACATGGTCCCGATCACTTCGCCGAGAAACGGTGACATTGCATGGTCCTCCGTAGATATGTAGATACAGGTGAACAACCCACGCAGCGGCTTTTTTCGCCCAAAATCTGAATGTCCACAGATTGCGGATTACTTCCCCGAAATAAGCGACATTTCATATTCTAGACGAAAAAAAGCTGCTGGCGGAGATAGAAACGGCTATCTCTACACTATCGTCTGTTCAGGCGCTACCTTATCTAGAATCGGCGAAACGCCTGTTTCGAAGTGCAAAACTCCTAGAAGTGCTGGATAACCGTTTTTCAATGTCGTAGTTCAACCTTCGAATATGACCGACCGTTGAAAATAGACCACGTCTACCGCATCCTGGCTGGCAAAAACAGGCTTTTCGTCAATCAATCAGAGAATATGGCGACATGGAGGAACTGTGGGCTTATTATACACTAACTGTTCAAAAAGTGTCAATTAGAGACGCGCAAATTGTTTCACACTAAAACAACACAACACTATTGTTTCGATATGAAACAGTCAAACAAAATTATCACGGGACAGGCTTATCAGATGCCGCGCATATGTGAGCTGTTAATGTGTGGACGGTCATTGGCTGTGTGAACGACAGCATATGCCATAGTGTGGCGCCTGGTTATTTAAGGGGTTAGCGGAGGGGATTCTTCTTGAAATCGTCGAGGTTGATATTCGCAGCTTTAAGTTTGCGCCAGAGGGTCGTGCGGCCAATGCCAAGCGCGTGCGCCATGCGGGTGACATTTCCCCGATAGGCGCGGGCAGCGCGCAGAATGGCGTCATATTCCGCTTCCTGCAATGCCGGAACGTAGTCTGGCGGCGACGATGATTCTGTCAGGCGCTTCCTGATCGCATCGGGGAGGTGCCTGGCTTCGATCACACCCGTATCGGTCAGCAACGCTGCCCGCTCCAGCGCACTCTCCATTTCACGAAGATTGCCAGGCCAATGGTAGTTGCGCAAAAGCTGCTGCGCCTCATACGACACTTCAACCGACCGGCCAATCTGGCGACAGATGCGTTTCAAGGCATCACGGATGAGGAGTGGCACATCCGCCGGACGATCACGCAAGGGTGGCATACGTATCATGATTCGGCTCAGCGCGTAGTACAAATCGGCACGAAAATCACCATGCAGCACAAGATGATCCAGGTTTGCGGCAGTTGTCACGATGAAACGCACATCGACATGGGTAATGCTCCACCCACCAAGGCGCATCACTTCACCAGTTTCGATCACCCGTAACAATGCCGCCTGCATTTCGAGCGGCAGCGCTTCGATCTCTTCAAGATGAAGCGTTCCGCCGTGCGCCAATTCGAATTTGCCAGGTCGTCCGCGCCGCCCGTTACTGAGGAACATATCTGTTTCGTAGCCTAAAAAATCACCCACAATCATGTCACGCGGCAGAACACGACAGTTAACGGTGACAAACGGTCCTTCGGCGCGCGCACTCTCGTTGTGGATGGCGCGTGCCAGCACACCCTTGCCGACGCCGCTCTCCCCAACAATCAACACCGGCACGTTGCTGCGCGCCGCTGCCTGCGCTTGCCGTCGCACCTGATGGATCGCGCTCGATTCACCAATAATGCTGGCAAAGGTAAAGGATGACCGATTGCCCACCATATGCTGCACCAATCGACGCACCTGATCAATCTGACGCAGCATTATAATGCACCCCTCAATATGTTTCGCCTCATCGATCTGCCATTGTATTGGAAACAGGCTCATCAAACACCCGATCTGCAATCCTTTGACCCGAAAACTGACTTCAGCGTCGATCAACGATGCGTGCCGATGCATTGCTTCCAAAAGGACTGGTGGCATTTCCACCGCAGCGCTCAATGGACGCCCAACGACCGATTCCAGTTTGAGATCGAGGATCTGCGCTGCTCGTGTATTCATGTACAGCACCAGACCTTCCCGATCGCACATAATCAATCCTTCTGAAATTGCCTCGACAATCGCATTTAACTGAGTTCGCTGCGTATTCAATTCACTGAAGAGTTTATCAGCTTGCAATATATGCTCAATCGCACGTGCTGTTGCGTGTACCATGCCAAGCGTAGACATATGGCTGACCGATATATGACAGGCCATTCCCAAAATGCCAATCGGTTTTCCGTCCCAATTGTACATTGGCGCGGCTGAGGTGCTGAGTGAATGGAATTGTGCAAAAAAGTGTTCTGCACCTGCAACCTGGATCGGACACCGTTCGTACAAGGCAAGACCAAACGCATTCGTTCCTGCATGCCCTTCGCTCCAATAGCATCCCGGTCTTAATCCCAACGCCGCTGCCTGCTCTTGCATTGCAGCATCGCCGATCACTTCGAGCACACATGCCGATGCGTCCAGCAGAACAACGACGTACCCCGCGTTTTCCACAAGTTGATGGATGTCTTCCATAAAAGGTCTCACCAGTGTAATCAGGTGAGCCAGTTTGTTGCGCCGGTCTTCAAGCTCCGCTGCCGATAGAGCCGGAAGATCGGCGTTAGCGAGGGGATTGTAGCGTAATGCGCAGCGTTGCCACGACATTGCTACAATGGGATCGAGACTTGGATCCAATACACCAGTCGTGACAAACTGGCGCCAGACGGCAGAAAGCCAGTTCCAATCAACGGGGTAGCGTGATGGTTGCATATCTAAGACGACTCCTTTGTCGAACTAATGATATGCGCTAGCAAACGAATATCTACGCCTTATCCCGCGCTATGAACGCTCAGTGTCGAATTGAAAGGGATTTACGAATACAGAGAGGAAGATTTTAATTATTGGGAGATCTCTTCGTTCATTTCGGTTATTTGACAACCGCGTGAATCTATCCATTCAGAGCCCGAGCGTCAAAACGAACCATGTCTCTCGCAGACATTAAAGTCTGCAGGAGACATGGTGTCCACCTTACCGCGTTCAAGACTGCGCTGCAAAGACGGCGCAGCGTATCGAACTCGCGCGCACCCTGCCTACTAGCGACCACGCACGCTGCTGCGGCGCTGATCCTGGAAGCAGTCGGAGCAGTAGACCGGCTTATCGCCGCGCGGCACAAAGGGCACACGCGCCTCGCGACCACACGATGCGCAGGTTGTGCTGTGCATCTGGCGCTCGCCACTGTAAACGCCGCGACCCGCGCTGTAACCGTCGTTCCGTCCGTACCCGTTGCGATCGCCGTAACCGCGCCCGCCTCCCAACGTCTTCCGCTGCTGCCGACACGACGGGCAGCGCGTCGGCTCATTGGTGAACCCTTTCTGGGCGTAAAACTCCTGTTCACCTGAGGTAAAGACGAAATCCACGCCACAATCCCGACAGGTGAGTGTCTTGTCTGCAAAGCTCATCGCTTGCCAGCTCCTTTTGATAAATAATACTGTACCGTGTCTTTGGTTTGGGGAATGATGAGCCCGAAGACAGCACACCTGCGAGGATCAGGAGGTGCAGAAGCAGCTCGCTACAACCAAACCTTGTAAAGACACGAGGAAGTATAGCATACCTTGCATCTTTCTGCCAGATTGCAATATTGCAATGTTATGCCGCTTGACAATCTCGCCCAATGTCGTATACTATCTCAACAAACAAGTCAATAAGCGCAGCTCTTATCCAGAGAGGTGGAGGGACCGGCCCGATGAAGCCTCGGCAACCTCCAGTGTATGGTAAGACGTTCAGGTGCTGAGATTAGTGTTAGTAACGACGCCTGCTAGCTCTGGGTCACCTGATATCTTATTTACACTGGAAGGTGCCAATTCCGGCAGAGTATATCTGGAAGATGAGAGGCGTGCGCTGCGGGAGTAGATGCCCACCCTGCGGTATCCCCCAAAGCTCACATAGATAGCCCTCATCGTACAGATGAGGGCAATTTTGTTGCCCTCACGCTGCACGAGAGATTACTCACGAAGATGTCAGCGCATCTACTGGATAGGATGCGCTATCCTGGCTATGCTGTTCCTTTGAAACGACCGTGCACTCGCCTAGTATGCACAACTGCAACACAAGGAGTTGATCACCGCCATGACAGACGAAATCCGTTTCACTGGCTTCGAGACCCTGGCGCTCCACGCGGGGCAGCAACCCGACCCGACCACCGGCGCGCGCGCTGTTCCGATCTATCAGACGACGTCGTATCAATTCAAGGATACTGATCACGCTGCGCGGTTGTTTGGGTTGCAGGAGTTCGGCAACATCTACACCCGGATTATGAACCCGACGACCGATGTGCTTGAAAAGCGCATCGCCGCTCTCGAAGGCGGTGTTGGCGCTCTGGCGCTAGCATCAGGGCAGGCAGCAGAAACGTTGGGCATCCTGAATGTGGCGGGCGCTGGTGATAATATTGTCTCATCGACTGATCTGTATGGCGGTACCTACAATCTGTTCCGCCATACGCTCCCGAAACTCGGGATTACGACTCGCTTCGTTGATGCCCGCGATCACGAAGGGTTTCGCCGGGCGATCGATGATCGCACTAAACTGGTTTTCCTCGAACTGATCGGCAACCCGCGTCTGGATATCGTCGATCTGCAAACCATCGCTAATATCGCCCACGAACATGGTGTGGCAGTAATGGTCGACTCGACCACTGCAACCCCGTATTTGTGCCGTCCATTTGAGTGGGGCGCCGATATTGTCGTCCACTCTGGCACCAAGTATCTCGGCGGGCACGGAACCAGTATTGCCGGTCTGCTGGTCGATAGCGGAAAGTTCGACTGGACAAATGGACGCTACCCTGAGTTTACGACCCCTGATCCTTCTTATCACGGCCTAGTGTATACACAGGCGTTCGGCAACCTGGCATACATCTTGAAGGTGCGGGTGCAGTTGCTGCGCGATATTGGCGCATGCATTAGCCCGTTCAACTCTTTCCTGCTGCTCCAGGGCATCGAGACGCTGGGACTGCGGATGGAGCGTCACAGTCAGAATGCGCTGGCAGTGGCGCAGTTCCTCAAAGAGCACAGCAAGGTGGAGTGGGTGCTGTACCCCGGACTTCCGGATCATCCAAGTTATGCGCTGGCGCAAAAGTATATGCCCAAGGGGCAGAGCGGTATTGTCGGGTTCGGGATCAAAGGTGGGCGCGCAGCTGGCGCAAAGTTCATCAATAGTCTGCGCCTGTTCTCGCACCTGGCGAATATTGGTGATGCCAAGAGTCTTGCGATTCATCCGGCCAGCACTACCCACAGCCAGTTGACGCCCGACGAGCAGCGGCTTACTGGAGTCACCGATGATTTTGTACGTCTGTCGGTCGGGATTGAGACCATCGACGATATTATTGCTGACCTGGATCAGGCGCTGGCAAAGGTGTAGAGAGGAAATTGAAGGTGCAACGTGAGGGCTGCAGATGGTTCGCTTTGCGCCTTCGATACTATGGTCTATGGTGCATGCACAGATGCATAGACGAAACGGTTCCAGGCAAGTGTTCATATTTCTCCCGGGAGCGAGGACATCTTGCCCTCGCAGACATGACGAGAGTGGGAGGCCTTCGCTTCCAGGAGTGTGTGTTACCCTAGGTGTGACCAGTTACAGTTCCAGGTAGCAGGCAGTACCCGGGCGCTCCTGGCAGACGCCCATAAGGATTGAACAAACCAAGGAAACGTGTGTACCGAACCAGGAAGGCACCCTATGATTGC
This sequence comes from Roseiflexus sp., assembly GCA_017743475.1. Lineage (GTDB taxonomy): Bacteria > Chloroflexota > Chloroflexia > Chloroflexales > Roseiflexaceae > Roseiflexus. The sequence continues at coordinate 47,313 of JAGHYV010000011.1, forward strand.
ACTTGCAACAGAGCGCGCGCCGCTCGGCGTCGGTCTCGTCCAGACCCGTTACGCCACCTGGCTCGAGCCGCTGCCGCTTGATAGCGGCGCTTCGCTGGCACCAGTGACACTAGCGTATGAGACGTATGGTGAACTCAGTCCGGCGCGTGACAACGCCATTCTGATCCTGCACGCCCTCTCTGGTGATGCGCACGTTGCTGGTCGTCACAGCCTGACCGATCCCAAGCCAGGATGGTGGGACGCGATGGTAGGACCCGGTCGTCCTTTCGATACTGACCGCTACTTTATTATTTGTTCCAACGTCATCGGCGGGTGTAAGGGGAGCACCGGTCCTTCCAGCATCGATCCGGCGACTGGCAAGCCGTATGGCTTGCGTTTCCCAGTGATTACAATCAGCGATATGGTTCGGGCGCAGACACGGTTGATCGACCATCTGGGAATCGATCAATTGCTCGCCGTCGCTGGTGGTTCAATGGGTGGCTTTCAAGCGCTGGAATGGGCTACGGCATACCCGGATCGGGTGCGCGGCGCTCTCCTGCTGGCGACAACGGCACGCTCATCAGCGCAGACAGTAGCGTGGAATGCAATCGGACGACGCGCAATTATGTCAGACCCGCGCTGGCGTGGTGGCGACTACTATGGCCACGAGCCGCCGGTTGATGGGCTGGCGACTGCGCGTATGATTGGCCATATCACCTACCTGAGCGAACTGTCTCTGGAGCGCAAGTTCGGGCGGGCATTCCAGCGCGGCGGTCCTTCCTACACAATGGCGCAGGAATTTGCGATCGAGAGTTACCTCGAACACCAGGGAGCAAGTTTCAACGCACGCTTCGACGCGAATTCGTACCTCTACATCACGAAAGCTATGGATTACTGGGATTTGCCAGCGCGCTACGGTTCGCTGGACGCAGCGTTCGCCCAAACGCAGGCGCACTTCCTCGTTATTTCTTACAGTAGCGACTGGCTCTATCCAACAGCGGAGTCGCTAGCGATTGTCGACGCGCTGTGCCGGAATCAGAAACCGGTCGAGCACATCGAGATCAACTCAATCGCTGGTCACGACGCATTCCTGGTCGATATCGATCAGCAGGCGCCGATCATTGCAGAGTTTCTGGAACGGCTGTCACGGATTCGCTAGACGCTTGTCAAGCGTTCGGCACTTCACAGGCGCTATCAGGCGCAACCTTTCTGCTACTATTGGAATAGCGGAGAAGGTTGCGCCTTTTGCTATAATGGTGCAGCCATCCGATTGTGAAGATTATCCGTATGACTATCCAGGAAGCAGTTCAACACTGCGGGGCAGTGCGATGAGTCAGGTCAGGATGCCAGCCGCTGATTCGTCTGCACTGGACGACGAGGCGTTGATCACCCGCGTTGCGAGTCGCGATAGCAGTGCACTTGAGCAACTGTACGACCGGTACGCACGCATCGTGTACGCGACAGCACTCCGCATGCTTGGCAATGCTGAACTTGCGGAAGATATCGTTCAGGAAACGTTCTGGCGTGTCTGGCGACGTAGTGCATCGTTTGCCATCGGGCGCGGGCAGGTGGCAGGGTGGATTTTTGGCATCGCTCATAATCTGTGCATCGATGAACTGCGTCGGCAACGCTCCCGTCCGATGATAGTTCAGGGTGAGCAAGAAGAACAGGCAATGATCGATCAACCAGATGCACAGAGCGATGTCGTTAGTGCTGCCATCGAACGCGAACGCCGACGTATCATTCTGCAAGCGCTGGCACAGATCCCGCCCGAGCAGCGCGAAGTGCTCGAACTAGCATACTTTCGCGGCCTTTCCCAGAGCGAGATTGCCCAGCGGCTGAACAGCCCAATCGGCACGGTCAAAACCCGTACGCGGCTCGCACTGCAAAAGATGCGCGATCTGTTACACAACCAGAAGATAGGGGCAGACGACCTGCACGATTGATGAGCGCGCCAATGACATTGTCGAACTGCGATGAGATCCTGGAACTCATTCCTGCGTTTGTGCTGGGCGCGCTTGATGCGGATGAAGCCGCACGAGTGGCAGCACATATCACCAACTGCCCCCGATGTCGCGTCGAAGCGGAGTCGTTCCGCGATGTCGTTGGGTTGTTGCCCTACGCGTCTGGGGCGCTCAACCCCCCGCCGCGAGTCAAACGTCAACTTTTCGCGCGTATTGCTGCCGCAAACGATGATGCTCCCGCCGAAATCACACTGTCGTCGCGCCCAACGGCAGCGCTGCGTTTCACCCGTTCAGGTCGCTGGGTTATGCCAGCATTTGCGGTAATGCTGGCACTGATTATCGGTCTAGGAACAGCAGTGTTCGAGGCGCGTGGACGCGCCGACCGGCTTGCAGCGCAACTTGCATTCAATCAGCAGGCATTGCATTCGATGGAACTACAGATAGCCGAGGTGCGTCAGACTGCGACGGCAGTGGAGGCACAACTGCTCGTCAGTGTGCGAGAACTTGATGAGGCCCGCCTTCAACTTGCAAAGAGCCAGCAGGAAATCCAGGAACTAAGAACATCAGAGCGACAGGACGAACAACTCGTTTCGTTCATCGCTGCGCCGCAGACCGTCTCGCGATCGCTGGGAACGACTGAGCGCGCTCCTAATGAGGCAAGTGCGCGCATGTTCATGCAACCAGGGCACAACCGCCTGGTGCTGATGATTTATGGGCTGAAATCTGCCGAACCGGGAAAAATGTATCGACTGTGGCTGGCGAAAGGAAATCAGCAGATCGCCATCGGCGTCGTTACAGTTGGACCTGATGGCGTTGCCGAGTTTGTGGTTGATGCGCCAGAACCGATGGATGCCTACGACCAGGTAATGATTACACTAGACGAAGTTGATACCACTGCTCAACCCAGCGAAGAAGTGATCTTTGAGGCAAACCTGTAGATCTGTAGTCCCATCATTTCGGGAAAGCGTTCCTGACACGAAACTCTGATCGCTCTGTCTCACCTCTGCCCAATGCACTGGTTAACTCATCAGTGTAGGGATACTCCCATAACATCAAAATCATCAGAACCGTGGCCACACTTCCCTCTCAAGGGTTGCGTTCTTGGAAAAGGTCGCCAGTTCTTTGCATTCTAGTGCGCTTTTGCCCCTCATCCCCCTGCCTCCTTCTCCCACAACGGGAGAAGAGGGAGAAAGGAGAAGAGGGAGTCTGGGCATCCCGAAGCCTAAAACGAGAGGAGGGACGCAAGGGCTTCCCAAAAAAACCTGCCTCATGTTCTACCAGTATCACTCCGGTTTTGCCAGGATCGCAGCGTAGAACTGCAATCCGACGCCTTCCTGATCTGCTTCAGTGATGTAGTCGGAGGGAAGCCCAAGGAACTCGTGGAGCGGCATTAATCCTGTTGGGGGAATCTGCCACGGTCGGCTGAACGCGATGCACTCCTCAAGCGAATAGAGCCAGAAGGGTGATCCTGCCTGACGGAACATGTCGATGAACTGTTCCATACGTGGGGTCATCAGGCCTGGCATTTTGGTTTCGTAGGTAATGTAGAGCCGGGAACCCGGCGCTGCCCACTCATAGAGGTCGTGGAAGAGCTGTGAAATCTCCTCAGGGGAGAGAAAGACAGTAATGCCATTCAGCCCGAATGCCACCCGCCGCTCACCACCCAGGAAGTTCTGCACCTCTGGCGACTCAAGCAGCAGGCGTGCCTCACGTACATCGTGCCTCAAGTAGAGTACATTTGGAAGGTGTCCAACCAGTTGCTGCGCCAGTTCATACGTGTCGCGATCCAGGTCCGAGTAAACCACACGGGCGTTTGGAAGAACATGATGGATATGATCGTCGGTCGGGAGTCCAGAGGCGAAGTCGATAAAGTGGGTCAATCCTTCTGCCCAGAGACGACGGGCAGCGTGCTGGAGAAAATTGCGCAGCATGCGCACCCACTTTGGTGTGGAAGGTACAAGCGAGAACATGTACTCTGCAGCCGCCTTGTCAACCGGTAGATAGTACGAACCGCCCAGGGTATAACTGTAGATGCGGGCAGCATTTGGTGTTTCCGAGGGGGGAAGTGTGACCGCGCCGGGTTGTTCCATATTGAGAGTCCTCCTCTGTCACTCTGATATGCAGAACACGTACCACGATACTCTGAAAACTGCAATTGAGGCAGTCTAGTGGATTATACATGATCACGCTGAAGACGGGCAATTGTTCATATTGGGAGCGTGGTAGAACATAAGGGTAGCAACGTCGTCCTTGTATAATCCCACCTGAACGAAATTTCTCCGGCGATAGAGGGACGGTAGTGCATACAGCTTCAGCAGTATGAGTCCACGGACTGTCGCAGAAGGAATGGATCGCTCAAAAAGTCCTGTCTGGCTACGTGGCATTTCTTTACGCGCAAAAATAACAGATTATTCGTCACGAGAGCATCGATCTGGGGAATTGGTAGTTTCCACGCGCAAAATAGGTATCTCTATGGCTAATTTTACTTAAGTCCCTTCGGCAATTTTACACCCCAAATCAGTCAATATACCCAGTATTTCGACCATGTTATGAGAGCGGCACCTCCGACCAGTGCATAACCGATCCTACGCTTTTGCAGTAAATCAAATAAATCATTCACCGTAATTAATCATTCCTTCTGAACCGCGCTTTCGGCCATCGCTGCGTATTAAGTACAACAGCGTAACGAATAACTTTTCTGATACGAATACCCGCTAGTTCTGCCACGCTACCCGCCCTACCACACGTATCGTTCAAAACCTGACCCTACTGCAAAAAGTACTGACGAGACGCGGGGTGCCCAGCGCCTTCCATCTATCGCTCGCTGCATCTGCTGTGGTGAAATGACCTTGTTGCAGGAAGCTCAAACATAGCAATGTTCTCCACCCTAATTGTAGTGCATAATCTGGAGAGCAAACTACGCACCTGACCACTTTTTGAACGGTAAGCTTTCCGGATCATCCGCGAACTCACTAAACGTCCCTCATCAGAGCGGATGTCTTCGTTTGGCATGCGGTATGAACAGTGCCCGCCCTGCGCAGTCACGAAGATCAGGAACATAATTTGTCCTCTTACCGTGGGGCTAATGAAGAGTGAGCATTAAGTCCGGTATGCCGAAACGGTAATAGGGCTAATGGAGATAGAGAATCTATAGCAGTTCTCAGAAACATTGAACCTGGTTGGTCTCCATTCGAAAGCCGCACGTGCGAAAGAAGCCGTGGGCATCCTGAGCGCTGATCGACGGAAGCGAACGTCCCAACGCGTCGAGAAGCGCGTCTGGCGTCCGCGCCTCGGCCTGGCGCCACTGGTGTTTGAGCTCGGCAAAGGCGTCCGCAATCGGCGAGGAATCGGGTGAAGAGCTTGGCAAAAACCACAGTTCGCAGCCGTGCGCTGTGATAATCTGCGCAATGCGCGGGCTGAGATGGATGCGTGCATTATCGAGCAGCACAATCTGACCAGGACGCAAGGTTGGTGCCAGCACGTCGCGCACATAGGCTTCAAAGGCGGGCGCGTCCGCCGCTCCGGGCAGCGCCATGGTCGGTCCCATCCCCTGGAGATGGAGTGACACAATGATGGTGGTGGTCGCCAGCGCCGCGCGGGGGATGCGGCCGTACGCTCGCCGGGTACGTGGGGCGCGCGCATACCGGGGCGTGAGATTCAGCTTGCTGCTGCACTCGTCCACCACCACGAATGCATCGGCGGGACGGGTGTGCAGACGGGCGCGGAAGGCGGCGCGCACCGCCTCATCACGCTCGGCGGCGTGCAACGTTTTTTTGCGCCCAACCAAGGCGGGTGATGGCGCGATCCAGGGTGGAGCGCACCACGGGACGGTCGGGATGCTACTGGTTCCACCAGGCGACGTGGGCGTCGAGCGTGGCGTCGGGCGCCGCTTCGAGGCGGGCGCGCAGCACGTCCAGGTCGTGCTGATCGAAGCGCGGCAGTCGGCCCGGCGAACGACCCGGCGCGAGGGTCGCTCCCGTGCGCGCCTTGCCCAGCCAGCGTTTGATGCTAGACAGACTGACGGCGAAGGTCGCATTTGGGAACTGCTATAATCCGGTACTCACTCTTGGGAGCTGAAGCCCTTGGCTCTACTGGGCAAAGCCTGCCTGCACAGGTTAGACCGGATTGAATTCTGAACACTCATTACTGTACTCCTGGCAATTAGACTGATGGACGCCCTGCGCCAGAGCGACGTTGCTCATCCGCACCAGGAGTGTTGGATCAATAAAATAACGCAAGATACAGTAGTGCGCGCACGCGAAGGATGTTTCTCATCCGCGCCACGAACGCCGGATCAACCCCTGATCGGTATTGAAGACTGGATCGACGCCGCGAGCAAAACAGTCAAGGCTGTTGGCGCCCCACGAGACACAGGCAGGCGACGATGCGATATTGCCGCCCAGGTCTTCCCATCCAATCCAGCGACTGCCGTCCCAGTAGCGGTGCAGCAGGTTGCCGTTGTCGCCCCGCGTAAACAGACTGATCCGGTTCGGTCCCCACGATGCGACAGTCGGCGCGGAGGTTGCATTCACCCCCATGTCTTCCCAAATCGTCCACTGGATACCGTTCCACACGCGGCGGTAGAGCCGGTTGTTGCTGCCGCGCACGAAGCATTGCAACTGATTGTCGCCCGGCGAGGTACAGGCAGGTGCCGAGGTAAGTATACCTTCGTGGTTAATCCAGCTGATCCAGCGCTGGCCATCGTAGTATGCCTGGTACATCTTGTTATCGCTGCCGCGCACGAACACTGCCACCCGCTGCGCTCTCCACGAGACTGCAGCTGGCGCTGAGGTAGCAATTCCGCCTAGGTTTTGCCACTCGCTCCAGCGTTCGCCGTTCCACCAGATATGCCAAACGGCGCTGCTCCCCTGGCGAAGAGCGAAGCAACTCATCCGATTCTGCCCCCAGGCAGCGCAGGCAGGCGCCGATGCCAGCCCACCGCCGATGTTGCGCCATCCCAACCATTTCCCGTCAGCGAATGTCTGCCATAACAGAGCGCCGCCATCGCCGCGGACAAACACTTCCAGCCGATCACGACTCCAGGTGGTCACAGATGGCGCTGATGTCGCCAGCACCGCGCCGGGAACCGCTTCCCATCTTCCCCAACCGCTCTGGGCAACCGGTGACAACCCAACCGGACCGTCCACAGCATCGCCCATTGTTGCTGGCATTAACACGATCGTGGTCAGACCCATATTGGCGGACGACTGCGACCGCGTGACACGTGCGTGGAGGGGAACGAATGAAGCGGTCGTGAACCAGAGTGCCAGAACCAGCAGCACTCCAGAGACCCGATAGCGGCTCATTTCTGTTCTCTCTTTCTCCTGGCCGTTATTGAGGCGATGCGTACTGCTTCTTTGAGGAGTGGCGTAAGATCATATCGAGGTATATGGTTCGCCTATTGTACTATCATACTACGGAGGGAATTAAACTTCAAGAGAGGAAGAGCGCATTTTCTACAAAAGAGAAGATGGCAGGCAAGTGGGACGCTGCATCACCTCGTATCACATCTGCCAGAACACAATGCGCGGTCCGCGTGATGTTCATTCCCGATCTGCGCCGTTCGCTACAGAGTGAGGGCACCCTGCTCTCGACAGGTATAGAGTTTTTCGCGGGCAAGAGGTGTCTGCCACATCCTGACGCCCTTTTTACCTCACTCCCTGCTCACTCTCCTCTCTCAGGGGTAGAGTTCCTGGGAGAGATGTACAGTTTTCTGCATTCCCGTGCGCTTTTGCCCCTTATCCCCCTGCCCCCCTTCTCCCCTTGTGGGAGAAGGGGGGTCCGGACGTCCTGATGACCAAAACTGAAGAAGAAACGTAGGGGCTTCCAAAAAACCTGCCCCTGTAAACTTCCTGATACCTTACTCTGAGAGTGTGAGTCCAGGAGACGCCAGAAAACTCTCTATCTGTGAGGTCTCGACCTTGTGTGATGACCGGGGGCGGGACACCCTGGCACCTATAATGGGTCACAGCGCTGTATGCGGGCGAGACGCCTACGCTCCCAGGCAATGCGGGCGGGATGCTCGTGCTTCCGGGTGGTGCGGAGACGCGCACTGTTCCAGCGTGCCAGAAACATTCCAGAACGACCTTGGGTTGCCCGGCAGGAATAATCGTTCAAAATTTGATATCAGAGTGATCGCAATGCATCGGCAGCGGCGGCAATTGTCTCCTGAATGAGCGCGTCGCTATGCGCCAGCGACACGAACGCCGCCTCGAACTGCGCCGGGGCAAGGTAGACGCCACGTTCGAGCATAGCGTGGAAGAAGCGCGCATACCTGCGGGTATCGGCTTTCTTCGCCGATGCATAATCCACAACTGGGTCGCCAGTAAAGAAGAAGCCCCACATACTGCCAGCATACGCTGTGCGTAGCGGAATATCGGCGTCAGCAGCCGCCTGCTCGAAACCGGCGCACAAGGCGGCTGTCACCTGTTCCAGGCGCTCAAAGACGCCGGGCGCTCCGATGATACGCAGTGTAGCAATACCTGCCGCCATCGCCAGTGGATTGCCGGAGAGCGTACCCGCCTGGTAGACAGGACCGGCAGGCGCGATCAGTTCCATCAACTCACGCCTTCCGCCATACGCGGCGGCAGGCAAACCGCCACCAATTACCTTTCCCAGACAGGTCAGATCAGGAGTGATACCGTACCGTCCCTGAGCGCCGCCATACGCAACACGGAAGCCAGTCATCACTTCATCGAAGATCAGCAACGCACCGTGTTCATCGGCCAGACGGCGCAAGCCGGCAAGAAAGCCGGGTTGTGGCAGCACCAGTCCCATATTTCCTGCAACTGGTTCGACCGCGATCGCGGCAACCTCGCCGGGGTTCGCCTTCAACAATGCTTCAACCGCATCCAGATCGTTGTAGGGCGCCGTCAGTGTGCTGGCAGCCGTCGCTGCTGTGACTCCGGGACTGTCGGGCAGACCCAGTGTCGCCACGCCCGATCCTGCCTGCACGAGAAATCCATCGAAGTGCCCGTGGTAGCACCCAGCGAACTTGATGACCTTGTCGCGGCGGGTTGCAGCACGCGCCAGGCGCAGCGCGCTCATTGCCGCCTCTGTGCCCGATGATACGAAACGCACCATTTCGACCGCTGGCATCGCCTGGGTGATCAGGCGCGCCAGTTCGCTTTCCAGTTCGGTTGGTGCGCCGAATGACGTACCACGTGCTGCCTGTTCCGCAATTGCGGCAACCACATCAGGGTGGGCATGCCCTGCGATCAGCGGTCCCCACGAGAGAACGTAATCAATGTAGCGGTTTCCATCGACATCAAAGATCAGGGCGCCTTCGCCACGCGCGATAAACCTGGGCGTTCCGCCAACGGCGCGAAAGGCGCGCACCGGGCTGTTGACGCCGCCAGGAAAGAGCGACTGCGCTTCGGCGAACAGCGATTCGGAACGTGTTGTCTTCATCATGATGTCTCAATCAGTACAAATCCGATGTTGTAAGCCAGCGAGCCGCCTGTTTCGCAAAATAGGTGATAATCATATCCGCACCAGCCCGTCGAATCGCGATCAGGCTTTCGAGCGCAGCGCGACGCTCGTCGAGCCAGCCGAGTTGCGCTGCTGCTTTGATCATGGCATATTCGCCGCTCACTTGGTACGCTGCCAGCGGCAGGTGGTAGCGCTGGCGCACAGCGCTGATGATGTCGAGATAGGCGCCAGCCGGTTTGACCATGATCATGTCGGCGCCTTCGGTCACGTCGAGATCCACCTCGCGCAGCGCTTCACGCCTGTTTGCCGGGTCCATCTGGTAAGCGCGTCGGTCGCCGAACGCCGGGGTGGACTCAGCTGCCTCGCGGAAGGGACCGTAGAAGGCGGAGGCGAATTTGGCGGCATACGAAAGGATCGCCACCTGAGTGTGACCGGCAGCGTCCAGTGCGGAGCGAATGGCAGCGACCTGACCATCCATCATCGCGCTGGGAGCGACAATGTCGGCGCCAGCGTCGGCATATGCAACCGCACAGCGCGCCAGGATGTCGAGCGTGGGATCGTTGAGCACATCGCCACTGCCAGGCGCTTCTGCCAGAATGCCGCAGTGACCGTGACTAGTGTATTCACAGACACATACATCTGCAATCACGATCAGTTGCGGGGCGCGTTGTTTGATTGCACGGATCGCCTGCGGCACCGGTCCATCCGGATCCCATCCGCTGCTGCCGATCGGGTCCTTGTGCGCCGGAATGCCGAAGAGCAGCACCGCCGGTATCTGGAGTTCGGCAATCTCGCTGATCTCGAGATCGAGTAGATCGACAGACAAGCGGGCATGACCCGGCATTGAGCGGATCGGGCGCACAATGCCGCTGCCGGCGGTAACGAAGAGTGGCGCAATCAAATGGTCGACACCGAGCGTCGTTTCGCGCACCATGCGACGCAGCGCCGGTGTGCGGCGTAATCGCCGCGGACGATGGATCAGCATACGATCCTCCTTCGACCCTTAACCCTTTTCTGCCAGACCATCATACAATGCCTGAAGCACACCCCCGGTATCTGGCGTCGGCGCCTGCGCTGCAACCGGTAACCCTTCATCCCGTAACGCCTGCGCCGTCGTTGGTCCGATAGCGATCAGCGCAACGCCAGTCAGCAGCACCCGCGCAACTGAACGGTCGATGCCGAACTGTTCCATGCCATCGAGCAGATAGCGCAACGTCGATGGGCTGCTAAACACAATTGCATCGAGAGAACAGCCGCAGAGCAGCGTGATCAGGTCACGCGCCCCTGGACCGGGAACCGTTCGATAGGCGGTCACCATATCTGCCACAGCTCCGCGCGCACGAAGACCGGCAGCCAGTGCGTCGCGTGCAATGTCGGCAACAGGCAGGAGAAAATGTTTGCCAGCGACATCATGTAGCGCTGCCAGCAACCCCTCCGCGTTCTGCTCAGCGGGGATCAGATCGACTCGTCCGCCACGCGCTTCGATTGACGCGGCGGTTGCTTTGCCGACCGCTGCAATGCGCACATGCGCTGGCGGGGGCAGCGCCCCTCGTTCTGCAAGCGCATCAACCGCAGCTGCGCTGGTGAAAACAATCCAGTCGTACCGATCGATCTGTTGCAATGCTGCTTCGAGCGGCGCCGGATCCTCAGGCGGATCATACGCGATAGTTGGACAGATCCGCACCTCCGCGCCCTCCGCGCGCAACGCCGACGCCAGACCTTCGGCGCGTTCGGCGGCACGGGTGACTGCAATCCGTTTGCCCTGCAATCGACCGGCGGCTTTCATAGTCCTTTGTTATCCTGTAAGCAATGCCCGTCCGCCCCTGTCGAGCAACTCGTCCGCCAGCGCACAACCCAGACCAACCGGATCGGACGCTGAGCCGCGTCGCATCCCGCGCACCATCCGACCGTCGCGCGCGCCGATCATCCCGCGCAACAACAACTCGTCGCCTTCGAGATACGCCAGCGCCCCTACCGGCACCTGACACCCACCGCCAATGCGCGCCAGGAATGCGCGTTCGGCAGTGATGGCGATGCGTGCTGCCCGATCGTCGAGTGGCGCAAGGAGCCGGATCACCTCCTCATCACCAGCGCGTGCTTCGACGCCGATCACCCCCTGCCCGACCGCCGGAATCAGCACGTCCGGTTCGATCAGCTCCGTGATGACATTCTCGAGACCGAGCCGCTTCAAGCCGGCTGCGGCAAGCACAATTGCATCGTACTGTCCCTCACGCAACTTGCGCAACCGTGTATCGACATTCCCGCGCAGATTGACCAGCGTGAGATCAGGACGCAGAGCGCGCAATTGACAGGTGCGCCGCAGGCTGCTGGTGCCGACACGCGCGCCGGAAGGAAGGGCAGCCAGCGTCATGCCGGGTTGCGCCACCAGTGCATCGCGCGGATCGGCGCGTCGCAGGCATGCCGCAAGCGTCATATCGGGCGGCAACGCAGACGGCAGATCCTTGGCGCTGTGAACCGCCAGATCGATTCTGCCAGCACGCATCGCTTCCTCGATCTCGACAACAAACAACCCTTTGTCGCCGATCGCATTGAGTGGACGATCAAGAATAATGTCGCCGCGTGTCGTAATATGTTCAATGGCAATCGTCAATCCAGGATGCGCCGACTGCAAGGCGTCGCGGACCATATACGTCTGCACCAGTGCAAGTTTACTGGCGCGCGTGCCGATAATCAGAGTCTGTTTCATACGCGCTGCCGGAGTGCATCACGAACCAGCGACACCAGCACATCCACGAATTCATCATCGGCATTCGGCATACGTATGCGCCGGAGTTCCATTCCCAACTCCGCTGCCTTATCCTGCGCTTCACGGTCGATGTCCCACAACACTTCGAGATGGTCGGCAACAAATCCGAACGGTGCGCTGATGACAGCGCGCACCCCCTCGCTATGCAATTCTTCGAGATAGTCAAGAATATCGGGACCAAGCCACGGTTCGCCGGTCATCCCGGCGCTCTGGTAGCAGAGACGCCAGTCGGTCAGACCAAGCAAACTGGCGATGCCTGCCGCGCTCTCACGCAGTTCATCGGGGTACGGGTCATTCCATGACAGAATACGTTCGGGAAGGCTATGGGCGCTGAACAGGATCAGCGCCTGATCGCGCAGATCGGGGGGCAGTTCGGCGCGCGCTGCAACAATCCGATCCGCGATGAGGCGACGAAATCCTGGATGGTCGTGCCAGCGTTCGATGAATGTGATCTGGAGCGGTTGTTCTAGCGTTGCATTCGCCTCATCGACATACCTGCGATAGCCGCCGACACTCATGCGGGAATAGTGTGGTGCCAGCACAAGCGCAACCACGTCGCGCACCCCATCAGCAGCGATGTGCGGCATCGTTTCGGCAATGAACGGATGCCAGTGCTTCATACCGACATAGACACGGTAGCGTCCCGGCGCTTCAGCATCCAGCCGCGCCTGCAATTTGTCGGCAGTCGCAAAGGTCAGGTCTTTCAACGGCGTGCGCCCACCGACCAGGCGGTAGCGCTCGCGCAGATTCGCTACCGCTTCAGGTGACGGCTTACGTCCTCCACGAATGTGGGTGAAGTACGGCTCGACATCATCGAGGCTCTCCGGCGTGCCATACGCCAGCAGAAAAATGCCCACAGGCGGTGATATGGGTGTCATAGATTATTCCGCTGAATACTCATGAACGAACTCAGCCAGACGACGCACTGTATCGACCGGCGTCTCTGGCACAATTCCGTGACCCAGGTTGAAAATATGCCCCGGACGACCGGCGGCGCGGTCGAGAATATCGGCAGCGCGGCGGCGCACTTCGGGCCATGGCGCTAGCAGCGTGTGCGGATCGAGGTTGCCCTGAACGGCGACGCCAGGACCTGTTTGCGCCCAGCCATCGTCGAGATGAATACGCCAGTCGAGACCAATCACATCAGCATCGGTTTGGCGCAGCAACCCCAGCATGCCCGACAGTCCAACGCCAAAGTAGATGATCGGCGGCGGCGGAACGATGCCGCAACCGGCGCGCACTGCAACAATACACTTTTGCACAAACGGTAAGACATATTCGGCATAATCGCCGGGCGACAGCGCCCCTGCCCAACTATCGAAGACCTGCACTGCATCCGCGCCCGCCTCGATCTGTGCAATCAGATAGGTGCTCACCTGCGCTGTCAGGCGCTCCATCAGCTCGTGCCACGCCTGCGGTTCGGCGTACATCAGCGCCTTGGTGAGCCGGTGATCACGCGATGAACCGCCTTCAATCGCATATGCCGCCAGCGTGAACGGCGCCCCACTGAAACCGATCAGTGGTGCACGTCCTTCCAGGTCACGTTTCACCAGGCGGATCGCCTGGATCGTGTACGCCACGGTCTCACGCGGATCAGGAGTGCGGAGTGCAGCAACATCGGCAGGCGAACGCACCGGGTTGTGAATGACCGGACCTTCTCCCTGTTCATACGTCAGATGCAGCCCCATGCCTTCGAGCAGCGGCAGAATATCGGCGAAAATAATCGCAGCGTCAACCGGAAAAGCGCGGATCGGCTGCATGGTGATTTCCGCCGCCAGTTCAGGCGTTTTCACCATCTCCAGAAAGCCGTAACGCTCGCGGATCGCGCGATACTCCGGCATATAGCGCCCAGCCTGACGCATAAACCAGACTGGCGTGGCATCCACAGGCTGACGACGACACGCCGCCAGAAAACGTGAACGTGTCATAGGTTCATCCAATCAGCGCCAGCGCTTCGCGCAGGGGTCGGTGAATAGCAGTGATGATCGGCGTATCGCGCAGCGTGTAACGGCGAGCCTCAGTCGAGCGCAGGTCAGTGACTAACTGGCTGAAGCGCGGCAGATCCTCGGTTTCGTAAGCCACCACGAATTCCTGATCATCGAGACCGGTAGCGTAGAGCAGCACCTGCCGGATATCGGCATACTCGTGACCGACGCGCATATGCTCATTCATCATACCCTGACGCGCGTCGCGGCTCATCAGATACCAGTCTGTCGTTTTGCTGAATGGATAGACAATCAGATAGGTCTGGCGATCATTCAGATCAATCGCCTGTTCCTGACTGGTTGGACGGCGGGTATACATCGAGGGACGGGTATAGCCGAAGAGCTGGTAGGAAATCTCGCTGTAACAGCCGATGCCGCTGGTCAACAGACGCGCCGTCATCTCCTGCATCAGTTTTGGGTCAACGCCGCGTCGCCAGAGGAGGAGATCGGCGCCGATCTTCAAGCCAATGCCACTGTATGCCCAGGTCGTTATCGACGACGCATACTCCTCAACAACAGCGGCGAAGGCGTCATAGCCATCGGCGCGCACACCCTGTGGCAGACGACGCCAAGCGGGATCGACCTTGAAGGCGGTAAACTGAACAAACCAGGGAGTTGCGGACGTGGTTGTGTGATCCTGATCGGTCATACGTTCGTGCTTCCTCTCTAGGCATAGTGCTTATGTCGTGTTAGTGGACGTGTAGACTGCAGTATCATCGATATTGAACAACCGGCGCACAGCGGTCAGCAGTTCACTGCCAGCTTCCGGATCGCGTAGCGCCGCAATTGGCTCGTGCAGCAACTTATTGATAATCGCCGTGCTCAGCGCGATGACGGTTTCGCGCTGCTGCGGCGACAGTTCCGGGCAACGCGCCAGTGCCCGCCGGATCTCGGCATCGCGGATGTCTTCGGCGCGCTTGCGCAAAGCGCGAATGGTGGGAACCGCCTGTTGCACTGCCCACCACTCCATAAACTTCGCAACCTCACCATCGATGATCGTCTCAGCGCGTTCAGCTTCCGCAGCGCGCAGTGCGCGATTCATGCGACAGATTGGCTCAAGCGCATCGACATCATAGAGATAGACACCGGGAATTTCTGCGACTCCCTGATCAATATCACGCGGGACTGCCAGATCGAAGAGGAGCAGCGGCGTCGAGCGACCTGCTGTAGCGCGTTCCACCATCTGCTGCGAAAGAACGACACCAGGCGCTGAGGTACAACTGACAACGATGTCGCTTGCCGCCAGCGCATCATTCAGATCGCCCCATGGACGCCGGGCGACACCATACCGCTGTGCCAGCGCGTCGGCGTGTGCTTCCGTCCGATTGACGATCGTAATGGTGGAGCATCCCCCGGCAAGCAGATGTTTCAACGCAAGTTCGGCAATATGCCCGGCGCCGATCACCAGCACACGTCCCCGCTCGAGCAGATCGGGATACTGACGCATCGCGTCAATCGCAACCGACACCACTGACACGTGACCGGTAGCGATGCCGGTGTGGGTACGTGCACGCTTGCCAGCCGCCAGCGCACCGTGGAGCACCCGATGGAGCACCGGACCGACCGCCCCGGCAGCATGCGCAATCGCAAGTGCTTCCTTCATCTGCCCAACAATCTGATCCTCACCCAGCACCATCGAATCAAGACCGGCCGCCAGTCGATAGAGATGACGCACGACTGCTTCGTTGTGGTAGACGTACAGCGAGGGGGCAAACACTGCCTGATCAACGCCACGCTGCTCGACCAGAAACATTTTCAGCGCCTCATCGCCTGCCATGCCGTTGTGCGTCACTGCGCACACCTCGACCCGATTACATGTTGAGAGGATGAACCCTTCATCGACATACCGGCGCAACGCTACGAGTGCGTCGGGCAACTCATAGAGGTTGAACGCCAGCCGTTCACGCACGGTCACTGGCGTATTGCGCTGATGCACACCGATCAGGGTAATCTGCATACCTGACCACCTCTATCTACTGCTGCTCATACCCGGTGATCGCTCCCAGCAGCACTGCATCCATAAAACGGTCAATCCGCGCATGGAGAGCGACCGCCTGATCAAGGTCATTCGGTTGGGCAATGCCAGGCACCGGCATCGCCAGACGCGAAAACGAGTTGCGAAAGAACAGGAATGCCTGCACCGTGTCGTGCATGCTAACGCCTGCCTGGCGGGTCTCACGTCCATACCCGACGCCAATTGCGCGTGCTTCGTTGAGAAACCGCTCGTCTTCTTCCTGACGATTGATGTACTGGATCAGCAAGCCCAGGAGACGCTGCCCCAGACTACGCATACGTTCAGCATTGGAATGCGTCATCAAACGCGAGTGCCAGTCGGCGCGCGCCATAGCGTGGGTGTCGAGTCGCAGCAACGATAGCGGCGCCAGCGGTGGAGTCTGCTCTCGCGGCTGCGCTTCTTGCATCACCTTCAGAAGCCCCTTCCGTGAGAAGCGACGGTGACCGCCGAGGGTTCGCTTCATCGGCACTTTCCCGGCATCCCCCCAGCGACGCAGCGTCGCTGCCGCCACACCGAGGAGCGCACTTGCTTCCGAGAGCGAAAGCCATTCGTTGTCGGTCGGTTCGACGTTCATGCTCGTAATAACATGTTACAATTTTCACAATGATTGTGCAAGTTGAGAAACCTTAACTCTTCACCGGTCGGACAGACGTCACCAGCGCCAGCGCCCGACGCGCAGCGTCCCGCCCCTGTTTGATGCAGTCAGGCACGCCGACGCCGCGGTACGCTGCGCCAGCAAGCAGCAATCCGTTTGGACAGCGCGCTTCGAGCGCGGCGATGCGATCCAGATGCCCGACATCGTACTGCGGGTTGCCATTGTGCCAGCGATAGATGCGCGTCAGTATCGGGGCGGCAGTGATGCCCAGGATAGCGCGCAGATCGGACTGCGCCAGGCGCACCAGGTCGTCATCGTCCCGCGCGAGCAGTTCCGGGCGGCGCGATCCGCCAGCGAAGCAGCGCAGCAGCAGATAATCGTCGGGGGCGCGGTAGCGGAACTTTACCGACGAGAGGGTGCAGGCGTTGATCTGACTCCGCTCGCTGCGCGGGATCACTAACCCATACCCATCGAGCGGCGTACCAATTTCACTACGTCGGTAGACCATCGAGATCGTCGCCGTCGAAACGTACCGGATAGCGCGCAGGGAACTTGCCAGATCCGGGAACGCTTTGTCCACCAGATCGGCAGCGACATACGCAGGCGTCGCCAGAATGACAGCATCAGCCTCCAGCAGTGCGCCATTGTCCAGATATAGACGGTAGGGACGGACAGCTGTCGGGTTGTGCATCAGCGCCGTCACCTGGCGACCGGTGAGGATCCGCGCAGTCAGATGGCGCTCCAGGCGGTCGATCAACGCGCCCATCCCGCTACGCAGGGTCATAAACGGGGATTGATGCACGGCAGACGATGGAGGCGCTGCGCGACGTGCGGCAAGCATACCGCGGATCAGGCTGCCGTGCCGTTTCTCTAACTCGCGGAAGCGCGGGAAGGTCGCCATAATGCTCTGGCGCTCACACTCTGCACTGTGGATGCCGGAAAGGATAGGTTCCGCCAGACGGTCGAGCGCCTCGTGTCCCAGGCGGCGACGAATGAAGTCGGCGAGGGTTTCATCGCCATCGTCACGACGCGCTGGCACGAACAGATCGAGCGCCATGCGCAGTTTGCCGGGCAGCGAAATCAGCGGGGAGAACGCAAAAGGAGCGATGCGCGTTGGCACGATGAGCAGCATGCCTTCAGGCAGGGGATGGGGACGCCCGTTGTGCAATACCCAGATAGTACGGCGCATCGGCGAGGCGACCATCAACTCATCGCCTAACCCGATTTCACGCGCCAGTTCAGCTGCCCACGGCTTCTGCGCCATAAAGGAGTCGGGACCTCCTTCGATGATGAACGGTCCGTTCCGTTCGGTCACCACTTTGCCGCCTAAACGCGCCTCGCGCTCGATCAGAGTGACGGTGATTGGCGCGGCGCCGTCGCGCGCTGCGCGATCCAGTTCATACGCCGCGCTCATTCCAGTGATCCCGCCACCAACCACCACGATGTGGGGTTGATCGTGCGGGAACAGCGTCGCCATCGGTGTGACACCCATCACAGTCATGGACGCACCGAATTCTTTCAAATCTGTCAAATTCGCGCTTACTATAGTAGATTTGAAAGGTTGAGTCAAGGTTTACAAAAGCGACACATTGCATATGCAAGGGGTAAACGTGGGATTGTCCTGCAAAATCAACGGCGGTCGGAGCAGGAGTTACGGTATAATACTCATGTCCCCGTTACAAGACGCAGCCAACAAGCAGCAAATGGTGCAAAGAAGCAGAAAGGAGGTTCCTAATGGCGGCGAAGAACATTCTGATGCTCGTCGGCGATTATGTCGAGGACTACGAGGTGATGGTACCGTTCCAGGCACTTCAGGCAGTCGGGCACAATGTACATGCTGTCTGCCCCGACAAGAAGGCAGGCGATAAGGTGCGCACAGCGGTACACGATTTTGAGGGCGATCAGACTTACAGCGAGAAACCCGGGCACAACTTCACGCTAAATGCAACGTTTGCCGAGGTTCGGGCGGAAGATTACGACGCCCTGGTAATCCCTGGCGGGCGCGCGCCTGAATACATTCGTTTGAATGAGAAGGTGCTGGAGATTGTACGCCACTTCGCGTCAGCCAACAAGCCGATTGCCGCGATCTGCCACGGTGCGCAGGTACTGGCGGCGGCTGGCGTTCTTGAAGGACGATCATGCTCAGCATACCCGGCGGTAGGTCCCGATGTCAACCGCGCTGGCGGTCGATATGTCGATATTCCGGCAGATAAAGCGCACGTCGATGGCAACTTGGTGACGGCGCCCGCCTGGCCTGCACATCCCGACTGGATTGCGAAGTTCCTTGCCGTTCTGGGCACGAAGATCGAGCCGTAAGCCGCCACACGCTGGGGTCTGGGCAACGACGAGGAATCATATCGAATCTTGCAGAACAAGGTGCGCAGTTCACTAGTGTTCGTTCCGCATCCGCGCTGGTTGCCCCGGAGCGAGGGCGTTCTGCCCTTGTAAGGCGGTCGAGGGCAAGACGCCCTCGCTCTTGTGACGAGTCGCCTTACTGCGTGTGGGCGAGACGCCCGTGCTCTGGGCACACTCCCAGGCGACGCTGCCTGCGGGCGAGACGCCTGCACTTTCATGCAGCGTTTTCTGCAGGCAAAATGCCCGCGATCCCATCAACCAAGATTTGATATGAGACTCCCTTCGCCGTTGCCCGATACGATGTGCGCATACGCGCAGGTTCTGTTTACGCTAGCGTCGGACTTCGCTTGCCAGATAGCGCCGCGCTGTTTCGGCGAGAATAGCCGCGCCAATCGGCAGTGCGCGCTCATCGATGTCGAAGATCGGGGTGTGATGTCCGCGATTCACACCATCGTCAATCGCAGCGCCGAGCATGAACATTGCACCAGGTACTTTCTGGGTCATATAGGCGAAATCCTCAGCCCCCATCCCGGTGCGACTCCGGTCGATTGCGTCCGCGCCGATCAGATCGACGGCCGTGGCGGCGATCCATTCGCTGACTGTGGCATCATTGTGCCCGGCAGGATAGCCGCGCTCGATCTCTAGCCGATAATCACCGCCTACGGCGCGTGCAACCGCGAATGCGCGTTCAACCTCAACGATCAACTGCTCACGCACCTGTGGATCGAAACTGCGCAATGTTCCTTCCAGATACACCTCGGCGGGAATAACGTTTGACGCCGTGCCGCCCCGCACAATGCCAAGACTGACGACTGCCGGATGCATAGGGTTGATCCGGCGTGCGACAATACCGTGCAGCGCCTGCATTACTGGCAGCAGCATCCACAGCGGATCCGTGCCCAGGTGCGGGTAGGCGCCGTGTCCGCCACTCCCTATGATCCACCCGCGAAAGGTATCGACTGCTGCCGAACTCGCTCCGTCACGGATGGTGATTTTCCCAACCGGCAGGCTTGAGTCGACATGCAGTGCAATCACGTGATCGACCCCATCAAGTGCACCGTCGTTGATCATGCGCAGCGCACCGCTGAGACCTTCGTCATCTTGCGCTTCTTCAGCTGGCTGAAAAAGGAAGCGCACGGTACCGTGCAGATTGCCAGCGGCAAACTCCTGCCGGAGCAGGTGCGCCACGCCGAGCAGGATCGCAGTATGTGCGTCGTGACCGCATGCGTGCATCACCCCTGGGTTCCGGGAAGCAAACGGCAGACCGGTCGCCTCATCGATCGGCAGGGCATCCATATCTGCACGGATGCTGATCGTCGGTCCGTTGCCGTCACCGAGTTGACCGACGACACCGGTTTTGCCGACACCGGTACGAATGTCGATACCGCCGATTTCGCGCAGCGTTTCCACGACCAGTTGGGCGGTTCGCACTTCCTGGAACGCAAGTTCGGGGTGGGCGTGAATCTCACGCCGCAACCGGATCAGTTCAGGAGCGATAGCTTGAGCTTTGTCGAGCATACAGGGTTCCTTTCTCAGCGCTTGCGACGTGAATGAGATAGGTATTGATGAGCGTTTCCACCCGGCTGCCCCGCAGGATCAGATCCAGGCGATACGTTCCGGGATCGGGCGGGATCAGACGCAGACGCTCAACTTCCATCGCCATGCAGTCGGCAGGAAGCGTGAACGAACGCTCGACGCTCGCCAGCGTTGCGTCGTCGGGACCGATCAGGCGCGCGGTGATGGCAACAACATTATCACGGTGATCGTCGTTGACGATGTACACTGGCAGATCAAGGGCTTCGCCAACTGCGATCGACTCTTTCTCAAGCACGGTGAAGAGATACTGTGGACTGAACGCCAGACGCATCGCGTCGTATGATCGCTTCGGCACCCGCCAGTAGTCGATAATCGACCAGGAAATCGATGGGTTCGCATCGTGAAACATAAATGGCATCACCCCGCCAGTCGGGCGGTATTTGCGCAACCGCAGACGGTCGATGTAATGCCGGTTCACCTTGATCTGGTAGTCCTGTGAGATCCGTACCAGTTCGTCAAGCGAACGGGCGGCGCGCCAGTCGTACCAGTGCGCCATAATATCCGCCTGAAACTGGTGGCGCTCGACCAGACGCTGCCAGTCGATGCGCCTGATGTCGGCATCCATGAATCTGACGCAACTCTCGACGTTCGGGAAACTCTGGGCGCCAAACTCGGTGACAAAGCGCACCAGTTGCGGGAAACGTCGGATCAACGGCTCCCATGCTTCGAGACGACCGTAGATTTTGTACCAGCCGTAATAGAAATGGGTGCTGGTGCCTTTGCGAATGCCAGGTATGGGAAACTCATTCGATGAACGCACGACCGGGCGTTTGCCGTCTTCCCGTTCGACGACGCGCTTCAACTCGCTATCCATCACATCGCGGTTCCAGCTGAAGATGAACATCGACGCATAGGTGCGCAGGCGCGTTATCAGGCGTTCATCGCGCGTATCGACGACGTACACCGGTTCGTTGTGCATGCACCAGAGCGCTACCGATGGATGGTTGCCCAGCAGCCGCACCATGGCACGCGCCTGACGCCGCGCTTCGGGCAGGATTTCACGACGGTAGAGCCAGTGTAGCGGAAAATCCTGCCACAACAGAATGCCCATCTCATCGGCAGCGTCGTAGAGCGCCGGGTGCGCAATGTGTCCGTGGACACGCAGCATATTCATATGGCACTCGCGCGCTAGGCGGAGATCCACAAGACACCGCTCGCGTGTGGTGGTTGCAATCCGCACATCGGTCGGCGGATAGTTGTTCCCCTTGACAAAGAAGCGCGTTCCGTTGAGATAGGGTATCCAGTCGTGCAGTTCAAACGTGCGAATGCCGAAGCGGAAGGTGCGCGCATCGGAGACCATCCCATCACAGAGTACTTCAAGCGTCACAGCATACAGGTTCGGCGCACCCATGTCGTGGGTCCACCAGAGACGTGGATCGTTCAGCAGCAGGACGCCAGCGATCTCATGCGCTCCGTCTGCCAGGGCACGGCGCTGCTCAATTGTCTGCACGGCGCCAGCGAAGTTTACCGGCGCAAACGTCCAGCGCAGCACAACATCACGCGCTGCGCGCGCATCGAACACTGCACGAAAACGCAACTCCGCCAGCGATTCGCCAGATGCCTCGGTCTGAAGCAGCACCTCACGAAGACGCACCGGACCGGTCTTCACCAGTTCGACCGGCAACCAGATACCGCCGGGGTTCGCCAGGGGGTCCATACAGTCCCAGTGCGAGAAGATGCCGGTGATCATGCGCTTGCCGGACTTATTGACCTCATCAGGGCATTCGACCTCGACCACAATTTCATTCTCCCGAGCGATCCAGGCGGTTACCTCATGCTCGAACGGCTCGAAGTACCCCTCGTGGCGCCCCAGATCAACGCCGTTGAAGTATGGCTGCGCCCAGTAGAAGACGCCGTTGAAGCGAAGGAAATAGCGGATCGGCGAGGACTGATCCGGTGGGATGACAGGCGCGTCCGGCAGTGTGAACCGTCGCCGGTAGACCATACGCCCCGCATAGCGTTCCAGCAGCGGATGCTGCTGCCAGTGCGCCGGTATCTCCTGTGTCAACCAGGTATCATCGTTGGGCGGATAAAACCCCTGACGAAACGTGTCAACTGGCAGCAGTTTCCAGATGCCATCGAGCGAAAGAAGAGCAGGAGCATTCGTCATGCACGTGCATCGATGAGCTTTCAGATTACCTTCCAGGGTTTTGCCATTCTATGGGATCGGTCGGAGCATGTCAACCGGAGCAAGGGGTTGCAGCAACGCAAGACACCTGCAAGACGTGATACAATGAGGACATTGCCATACTACCGCGCATGAGGAGGCAGCATGTCTGGCGGTCTCAAATCGGGGCTTATTTTCGCGCTGGTCAGCATTATCGCTGTGGCTGGCTTTTCCTTCATACCGGCGATCGGGGTCTTTTGCTGCGGACCAATCGCAACTATGGCGCTAGGCGCAATCGCTGGCTACATTGGGGTGCGCTGGAGCGGTCCGACTGCCGGGATCGGCAGCGGTACGCTGGCAGGGGGCATTTCTGGGATTGGCGCGCTCATCGGGTCGGTCATTTTCTGGATCGCTGCGATCTTGATCGTTCAGAGCGATCCGGCACTTTTTGATGAGATCATTAGACAGATTGAGGAACAACAACCCGCTTCGGGACTGACCAAAGACGATATTCGCAACCTGATCGGGTTTGTGGGTCCGGTGATGGGTTTCTGCGCCGGGTTGATCCACCTGCTCTTTGCTGTTCTCCTCGGAGCGCTGGGAGGATGGCTGGCAGTGCGTCAGCGACCGCAGCCGCCGATGGCGCCGCCAGCATACACCGTCGGATGATCGACTACAGGCAGGCGCGTAGCGCTGCCTCGAAGATGGTCAATCCTTCATCAACCTGCGCCTCGGTCAGAACCAGCGGCGGGCAGAGGCGAATCGTTGATGCGCCGCAGGTCAGAATCAGCAAACCGCGTCGGAATGCTTCCTCCATCACACACCGCGCCAGGGCACGCGCCGGTTCGCGCGTTTCCCGATCCTTAACGAGTTCGATGCCGATCATCAAACCGCGCCCGCGCACATCGCCGATAACGTCATACTGCTGCTGAAGGTCGCGCAACCTCTGCATCAGGTATGCGCCGACATGCGCAGCGTTAGCTGCCAGTTCGTGCTGCACAAGATCGATTACTTCGTTCGCCGCAGCGCACGCCAGGGCGTTTCCGCCAAAGGTGTTCCCATGAGAACCGGGTTCCCACACGGCAGTCAGCTCTTTCCGTGCCACAATTGCGCCAATCGGCATACCACCACCCAACCCTTTCGCAGTTGCCAGAATATCCGGGATGCATCCAATCGGTTGAGCGCGACCGCAGGCGATGCAGGTGCCAGCGGCATTCGTGGGGCACTCCTGCTCAAATGCCCACATCGTCCCGGTGCGCCCCACGCCGCTCTGCACCTCGTCCAGGATCAGCACGATCCCGTACCGGTCGCACAACTGGCGCAACCCGCAGAGAAAACCCGGCGCCGGAACCACATAGCCGCCTTCGCCCTGAATCGGCTCGACCACGATAGCGGCGATGTCGTGCGGCGGCGCAATCGTGCAAAACAGCGTATCTTCGATATACGCCAGGCACGCTTCCGTCACCCGTGATGGATCGACATCGAACGGCGGGCGGTAAGGATTGGCGTAGAACGCATAGAACGTACTGGGAACCAGCGGGAAATAGCCGCGTCGCTGCACCGGTTTCGACGCCGTCAGCGACAGTGCGCCATAGGAGCGCCCGTGAAATCCGCCGAAAAAGGCGATGATCCCCTGGCGACCGGTGGCATAACGCGCCAGTTTGATCGCCGCCTCAACCGCCTCCGTGCCCGAATTCGCCAGAAACACCTGCCAGTCATACGCGCGCGGCATGGTGGCGACTAGTTTTTCGCCGAGCGTGATCATCGGCTCGTGGTAAAAATCGGTCGCCGCCATATGGATGAAGCGCGCCGCCTGATCCTGAATGGCGCGCACAATCCGCGGATGCGCGTGCCCGGCGGACACGACTGCAATGCCAGCATTGAAATCCAGGTAACGATTGCCATCGACATCCCACACCTCGCACCCGATGCCGCGTTCCATCACAAAGGGGTAGACCCGCCCCATGCACGGGGCGTAGACCCTGTGATCACGGGCGATCAGCGCCATCGCACGCGGTCTGGGAATGCCTGCTTCGACAGAGATATGCGTATTTGAAGATGAAAGGGTCATGGAAACATCTCCATCTGGGGATGGGAAGCGCCCCATCCTGGCAACATGGTCGGTCGTGATTGCTGGCGGTCACGTCACACGGAGATGCACGTCGTCCCACCAACACCGCCAGATTATACCGCAGTGCGGGATCGCCGCGTCAGTGGCGCGCGGTCGGGCATGCACCCTTCGACTACCGCCGAG
>JAGHYV010000186.1 GCA_017743475.1 Roseiflexus sp.
TCTGCGCCTGTTCCAGATGGTGCCAGACACGATACCGCGTCGAAGCGCCGGTGTCAAGGTACACAAAGCGCAGGCGTGGCGGCGAACGGCGCGGCGCCGTGATTGTGCGCGGCAATGCAACCGCAGCGCGCAGCAGCGCGGATAACCGCTGGCGCACCCGTGCAATCATGAGACATGCTCCGGCTTTCGCGCGACGGCGAACACATTGCTCGGCATCAGGCGCTGCCGCAGTTCGGTTTTGCCGCGCGTTTCGAGCAGAACGATCTCGAATCCCGCTTCACGCAAAAGCAGCTCCAACCCCTGCGGCGTGAAGTTGCGCCCATGAAAACCGCCATCTTCGGGCGTATTATGAATGACGATGTTGTACGGCGTGGTGACAATCAACGTCCCGCCGGGGCGAAGCGTGCGGAATGCTTCTGCAATCGCGCGTTCTGGATGGCGCACATGCTCGAGCACTTCGGAGCACAGGATCGAGCCGAGCGAATTGTCTGCAATCTGACGCATATCTTCCATATCGAGCGCCATCTCTGCACCCTGCAGGTTCGACGCCAGGTTCGAGGTACGCATGTCGTACCACTCTGCCAGATAATCGTTCTGCCCTGAAGCGCCGACTTCGAGCAGCGGACTGGCAAACAGCCCGCGTTCGTGGCACGATCGGATGAAATCGGCGATGTTACGCCGAATGAAGCCCCAATCCGCCCTAAGTTGCCATTCTTCAGACCAGTCGAGCGGCGCGTCAGGGAGCGACAGACGCCGTTGCATCAACTGGCGTCGCAAGAAGCGGCTTGTGCGTAACAGGAGTGCAGTATCGAGTTGCGCCATCTGCGGATGGAGCAGACACGCACGCAGGAAACTCGCCAGCCAGACAAAATCGCGCAGCCAGAAGAACGGAACCGCACGCAGCGCTGGCTTCCACCGTCCGCGACGCGCATATGCGAAAGCAATGCGTGGATAGGTCCCCAGCAGTCGTCGTAGCGAGACAAGACGCTTCGGAATATACGGCGACAGCAATCCACGATGGCGCGTCAGGAAGTAGAACGACCATCCCTCCAGAATCCAGCGTCGCAGATAGTAGCGCCACGAAAAGCGGTCATGCTCGTGAATAACGACGGCTTCAGGCACATAGACCACATCGAAGTCACCTGCAATTTCGAGATAGAACAGATGATCTTCGAGAATCTTGATCGCCGGGTTGAAAGGATGAATCAGGAGGTAATCGCGGCGAACCGCGCTATTTGCATTCGAAAACGCAATGATCTTCGGCTGACGTTGATCGGCAGGAAACAGCTCAGCATTGCCAAGCGCTTCAAAGGCGTCACTTGTCGGATCGATCACCTGCCGTCCATACGTCGCCACGACCGTCTGATCGGTTCGCAGTGGCGCTGTGAGCAGCGCCAGCCAGCACGCATGTTGCGGGAAGCAGTGCGCCGAAAGATTGACGATAATTTCACCCTCTGCAAGTGACGCACCCAGGTTGAGCGCTGCGGCATAGTTGAACCCGTTGCGGGGAATATGGTGGTAACGAAGACCATACTCACGCGCCAGCGACGCGCTGTCATCGTGCGAGTCATTGTCAAGCAGCCAGATCTCAAAAGGGAAATCGACCTCCTGCGACTTCAGGATCGGCAGAAGGCGACGCAATGCAGGCGCTTCGTTGCGCGCGCGGATAATGATCGATACCAGTGGAGTGGTCATACCCCGATCATCACCCATCTCGCTCAGCCTGCACCGACAGGTCACGGAGCGTAACATGATAATCGAAAGAGTTGCCCTTCACCTCAGCGCACTCCGATGTTCGGCAATCAGGTGACGCACCAGCGCTGCAAACGCTGGCGCGCGCGCCAGCGTCGTTTCGTGCTGCACCACATAGTCGCGTGCGGCTTCCCCCATTGCGCGTCGCCGTATCGGATCGATGGCAAGGGTCATTATGCTCGCATACCACCCTTCCTCATCAGTGGCGAGCAACCCGGTGCGCCCATGCTCAATGATCCGGTACGGTTCCAGATCGCTGGCAACAGTTGGAACGCCGACCAGCGCCGCTTCGAGAAACTTCACAGCGCTCTTGGCACGGCGATGAGGGTTGTCGACCAGTGGCGCAAGATTGACATCAACCCGCGCGATCTCCTCGAAGAGCCGCTCATACGGAACAAACGGCGCCAGATCGATCCGGTCGCGCAGGTCGTCTGGCAGAGCCGCCCGATCAAAATGCCCAACGATCCGCAAACGAGCGCCTGACACCTCGTGGAGCACGCGGCGGATTGCCGGGAGAGCGACCATCAGATCCGCCTCGTGCGCTTTGGGCCATCCGCTGAAATACCCAAGCGTGAGCGACGAATGCGGCGTGGCAGCGATACGGCGACGATAGACCGGTTCAGCCAGCGCCAGCGCACGTTGCGAGAGTGCATTGGCGTTGACGTATGCGGGGATGCCAAAGTGCGTTGTCAGTGCAGTCGCTAGATACTCCGTTGAGGCAATAAACCCATCCACCCGCTTCATAAGCGCCTCGGTGTCACGGAACATGCGTCGGAAGCGCGCAACTTCAGCAGCGGAATAGTATTGCTCAAGTTCACAATACTCGACCAGGCGATCATCCCAGTTCAGATCGTCGGTGTCGTACACGACAGGCAGCGCGTGCACACGTGCATGGTTGATCGCTTCATACATCTGAAGCGTAGCCCCTGCCTTGTACAGATAGAGCATATCACATTGCGGTATCCACTGTCTCAAACGATCATCCGTATCACGCATCAGCGCCCATGCACCACCGCTCAATGCGATCTGCTCTGCTTGATGGAGAACACGGTACCGCAGTGGCGCGCCATCCATGCCGCTCACAAACAGGACTCGCGGACGTCCATCCGACGACCAGGCAGCGCTGTAGTCGTTGGGTCGCCGGATCAACCGGTTAAGGAGACGGCGCAACGGCTTCAAGACAACTTGTTCCATACCCTGCGAAGCACGCGCCGCATCCCGATCGGTATTGCCAGCAACCGTTCGAGTCGCGTCAAACGCTG
>JAGHYV010000187.1 GCA_017743475.1 Roseiflexus sp.
CGCGCCGCATCCCGATCGGTATTGCCAGCAACCGTTCGAGTCGCGTCAAACGCTGTTGCAATGCCATAATCTGGCGCTGCTGAAGGACATCAGGTGGATCGGTCGCCGGATGATTCCAGCGCCACCCTGGTCCGTTCTCGTTCTGCAATGCGAAGAGTTCGGCGCCGTAACGCTCGTAGGTGGCACGGTGACGTTCAACAATCAGAGCGTACATCTCCAGTATCTGCGCTTCGCTGAGCGAGCGGTACATCGAGTCGGCACGCACCCGATACTGCACCAGCGGGTCGGGAAGACTGACGCCGACGCATCCATGCTCCAGCATCGAAATCCAGGCATCGTAATCTTCGAGCGCCTCCGTGAGCGCCGGATCATTTTGTCCCCATGCCAGAAAATCGCTCCGTCGCACCACCACGAATGCAGTCAGCATATTGTGCGCCAGCAGCAGGGGAAATTCAGCATTCCATGTGGGCCAGCACCCCTCGGCGTCACCAAAGAAACGAACCCAGGAATAGACGAAACTGACGTTGTCGTAGCGTTGCAAGACATCGACAGCCCGACTGAAGAAAGAGGGATCGACCAGATCATCGGCATCGACGAATGCGAGGAACTCACCACGCGCGGTATGCGCACCGAGGTTGCGCGCGCGCGCCAGCCCGCCGCGTGCGCAGCGCACCACGCGGAGCAGATCGGAGTAGCGCAACGACTCCTGTTCGAGCGCTGCCAGGCTCATCGGATCGTCACTGCCGTCATCAACAACGATCACCTCCAGCGGTCGATATGAAGCAGCCGCAATGCTGGCAATGGTCTCAGCAAGATAGGCGCCCAGGTTGTAGTACGGCACTACAACCGAAAGGAGACCGGGAACAGCCTCGGTGACAGCAGAAGGCGGCAAAGCCCGGCTCTCCTGCATCAGACTGGGAAAAGTGCGTCGTGGGCGCCGATCTGCGATAACGCGCTCGAAATGCGCCAGACGTTGCGGCAGCACAGCCTCGAACGACGTCAACGCCGTAATGCGTTCCCGCGCGCGAGCGCCGATGGTCCGCACCTGCTCAACCGATAACGACAGCGCCTGTTCGATAGCGGAAGCGCAATCTCCTGGCTTCCCCCAACTGAACAGAATGCCAGCGTCGCCGTCCGTACCGATCATCTCCGCCTGACCGCCTGACGTTGAGGCGATCACCAGTTTCCCCAACAACATCGCTTCGATGCACACATTCGGATAATTTTCCCAGACCGACGGAACGATGACCGCCCATGCCATTCTCAATCGTTGCCAGAGTGCTTCAGGCGCGAGCGCTGCACCGTGGATGGTCAGCAATCCTGACTCGATCCGGCGACGATACCGCTGACGCAGCCATTCACCGACCGACACGCCACGCGGACCAAAAGGAGTATCGCCGCCTACTAGGGTTAGGCGAAACTCTCGACCACGCGACCAGAGATGATCGCACACCTCGACCAGTTCAAGCACCCCTTTGCGCGGCTCAAGGCGACCTGCAAAGACAAGATCGCCGTGCTGCGGCATTGTTGCGCTTGCGGGCAACGGCGCATAAGGGTAGGGGATAATCTCAATGGCATTGGCACGTTGCGGCATCTCCCCAGCAACCTCGCGCGCAAGGAAGGCGCTCGGCGACAGGATGCCTTCCGCTGCAAGCATACAGAACCGTTCCATCTGTCCTACCCAGTAGCCAGGCAGACGATGACGCGGTTGGCGGTTGGCGCGCGTGATGCAAAAATCCGGGCTGTGCAGATGCAGTACGAGCGGTACATCGCTGAGAAGATGGCGCTCGACAAGGCGGCGCTGAATCAGGTAATACGGTAGCGCGGCGTATTCTTGACACTCAATGACATCAGGCAACACGCCATCACGTTGAACATACGCTGAAACACGCTCAGCCAGTTCATAACTGAGCGCAATGGGCGGCGCCAGGAGATTGTAGGGAAACGCCGGATTTTGGTCAGTCGTATCACGTGGAATATCCCGTGCAAACGTTTGCCCACGCGGCACGAAGCGCAGTAATCGCGCCCCTGAAGGCAGAACCTGCTCATCGTCCACCTGATCGGCAGTCACTACTGTCACCTCATGACCGGCGCACGCAAACATATCGGCGGCATTGGCAATATAGCGCGCAATGCCGCCGATCGCTGTCGGGGGAAATTGTGACGTGAGAATCCAGATGTTCATGAATGACTGACCGGCGTCCTCGCTTTTGTCTACATCTTATCTTACCACAAGTGGCAGTGATACCTCGTATTCCCAGATTACCAGTGTGATCGATTCTGACCGTCCAACCTCGGTTGCGCCATTCAATCCGACAACCGTGATCGTATAGGTGGCGCCGCGTGTCAAACCGCTCAGCGTCAGTGTGGTTGCCGCATCCGACAAAATGATGGGTGATGAACCCTGGAACGTATCGTTCGCACCAGCGCTTTTTGTGTATTCGACGCGATACCCGGTGATGGGCAGAACCGGCGGCTTGCGCCAGGAAAGGGTCACGCCGCGTGGTATGCGCGAAAACGAGAGCGGTATTTCGGTTGAGTATTCATCTGCGCCGACATCACGGGTTGAACCAGACGGTCGCTTCTGCCCGTCGAGATCGGTTGACAGGTCGCTGTCCATCGCCTGATCGATGGCTGCTGAACCTGATTGGATGTGGTAGTCAAAGTTTGGCGCACCGGGTGCAAAGAACTGTGGATTGCCGCTGAACGAGTTTTGTTCGGTTACCTGTGCGCCTCTTACTACTGTGACGTTCGGGCTGCCGTTGTTGAAAAAGAGCACCCGGCGGATCGTCACTGGACCGGTCTGGTTGCCATCGCCGAACACTGGCGATCCAGCATGATCGGCAATAATGCTGTTGCTGATCTCACCACGACACCCGACCGACGGCGCGGTGCCGATCAATCGGATTGCTGGACCCACGCCTGCCAGCGGTCCCTGCAGAGTATTCCCAGCAATGGTTGCGTGGCGCAGAGTGAGTTGCGTATCAACACAATCGA
>JAGHYV010000188.1 GCA_017743475.1 Roseiflexus sp.
ATGCTGCGCGATCCGGTGCTGCGCAATGTTCAACTGACCGGGGCGCTTTCCCCAGAGCGGGTGCGCGAGGCGCTGGCAGCCGCCGATCTCCTGCTCCTGCCCTCTGCGCGTGAAGGAATCGCAATAGTGCTCTACGAAGCCATGGCAATGGGAGTCGTCCCTGTTGCAGCCGATGTTGGCGGGCAACGCGAACTCGTCACCCCCGACTGCGGCATCCTTGTTCCGCCGTCGGGCGATGAAACGACCGCGTATGCCGCCGCGATCATCGGTTTGCTGACCGATCCAACGCGGCGTGCCGCGATGGGGGCGCGTGCACGCCAACGGATCGTCGATCATTTCCGGCTCGATCTGATGGGAGATCGGATGGATGCCTTCATCCGGCGTGCAGTCGAGCATTCAGCGCGCGCGGGTCGCACCATCCCCACGCCGGAAGAAGCTGAGCGGAGCGCGATCGAAGCGATCCATCTTGCGCGCCAGGCGCGCAATGTTGCGCGTTTGTGGGAGACCGGCGGGTATGCCGGTGACATTGATCTGTCACCAGCGCGTCGTGCTGCGCTGCGGATTGTGCGCAGCGCGCGGAAGCATCTGCGACCGTGGTACCGACGACTCGCCGCGCACGACGACAGTCGGTTGCGGCGCGGCGTCCTAACCGTGCGCGATTGGGTGGTGCGATGGGTGTATCGCGCGTAGGGGCGCAGCGCCCCTGCGCCTGTACTGATTGTCAATCGTGCCTGCGCGTGGTACGATCAAACAGGAAATGCTTCTTGTAGAGGCGCAGCATGAGCGGTCAATTCGCGTTCGATCTGGCAGCCAGTCGAGCGTATCTCATATCCCGCCAGCAACGAGCATATCAGGTTGCGGAGCAGTTGCGGCAGGCGGCGCTGCACGCGGTGTATCGTGCTGCCCGCCTGGTTTTGCCGCGCTTCCCCGGCGTTGAGCGAGCGTATGTTTTTGGCTCAGTGCTGCGATCCGGCGCGATGCATGCCGGGTCGGACATCGACATTGCTCTTGAAGGGAGACTGAGCGCCGAAGAGTATTTCGCCCTCTGGCGAGCGCTGGAAAACGAGCTGAGCGAATGGACGGTCGATCTGGTGGAGTTGGATCAGGAGGTGCGCTTCGCAGACTTTGTACGCGAACAGGGAGCGCTGATCTATGAACGTTCAGATTCAGACGTTGAAAGCCGAAATTGCTGCCGACCTGAAGGCGATCGCTGAGATCTACGATGCACTTACCGAATACGACACCAGGCTGACCGGCGATGAGCGCGTCATTGTTCTGGCGTACTACCTGCACAATCTGTATTGCGCCTTCGAGAGCATCTTTCAGCGTGTCGCCAGTGTCTTTGGCAATCAGATTGCCGACCGGAGCGGGTGGCATGCCGGGCTGTTACGACGGATGACGCTCGATATCGATGGGGTGCGTCCCCGGTTGCTGAGCGATCAGTCGTATGATTGCCTGGATGAACTGCGTCGTTTTCGGCATCTTTTCCGCAGCGCCTACCGGATGCGTCTGGATGCTGAGCGGTTAGCGCTGGCGTATCGAAGAGCACGGGTGTTAGAGCGCATCTATCGGGCTGACATTGAGCAGTTTCTGGCATTCCTGGATGGTCTGATCCGGGTTGAGGGCGAGTAGGGATGCTATTTGTCGTGTCGCATGAAGCGCTTGCTTCCGGCGGCATGTAAACCGAAATTATGGAGATTGAGAATATAATCCGGTATACGCCTCGTGCCGTCGAGCTAATGGAGATTGAGAAATAAATCCGGTATGCGCCGCGTGCCGTCGGGCTAAAGCCCTCGGCTACACGAGACGAAGCCCGCCTGCGCGGGCTAGAGCGGAATATTTCTTCAAAGACCATAAGCCCTCGGCTATGGAAGGCGAAGCCCGCCTGCGCGGGGTATGACGGATTATTACTTCAAAGACCATCATTTCGGTCACCACGTGGTGAGTGCGATTCCGAGGAGTGTTCAACCTTGTCCATCGGGTTCAACCTCTGGGAGAACTGCTACAATCCAGTATGCCGAACTGGCCGGGGGACTAAAGCCCTCGGCTATGGAAGACGAAGCCCGCCTGCACGGGCTGGAGTGGAGTAATTGTTCAAAGACCATCATAGCAGTCTTTTCAGCACGGAGTGCAGCGAGTATGGATCAGGGCGATGTGTTGCGGATTCGGCGATTGTTGCGGCAGCGACGAGAAACGCACCGGGCACATCTTCGGCAGGAAGTCGAGCGGTTGACAGGGTGCGCTGCGGCGCTGGGCGTTCAGCGCGTGATCCTGTTCGGTTCCCTGGCGCGGGATGAGGACGGTCTGACCAGCGATCTGGATCTATTGATCGTGTGGGATACGCCGCTCGATTTTCTGGAACGCACGGTGGAACTGTATCGCCGCCTTCAACCCCGCGTTGCGACCGATCTGCTGGTTTATACTCCAGTCGAGATGCCGTGGATGTCCCAAACCCCGCTGGTGCGGCTGGCTTTACAGGAAGGACGGGTGCTATATGAAGCGTGATGCCCGACAGGAAGGGTTGCGCTGGCTGGAACAGGCGGAGGCGGATCGGTACGGCGCTCAGTTGCTCTTTGACGGCGCAAGTTATCATCTGGCCTGTTTTGTAGCTCAGCAGATTGCCGAGAAGGCGCTCAAAGCCTTTATTTACACCCAGGGCGAGGAACTGGTGATCGGACATTCTGTGGAAGCGCTGTGCCGTTGGGCTGCCGAATTTGACGCTGATTTCGAGCAATTGCGGGAAGAGGTAGCCTCGCTGGACGGCTACTATATTCCTACTCGCTATCCCAATGGGCTGCCAGACAGCATCCCCGCACGGGTGTATACGCAAGCGTCGGCAGAGGAAGCATTGCGGCTGGCGGATCAAACTCTGCGCCTGGTTCAAACGAAAGTGCGCACGCAGTCGCCAGGCAACGGGGATTGATGGTCTGGTTGTATTCTGGGCGCGTTTGCCCCTCATCCCCCCGACCCCCTTCTCCCACA
>JAGHYV010000070.1 GCA_017743475.1 Roseiflexus sp.
AAATCGCTGCGCTTGGTCTCAGCACGCCAGAAGCATCAGCACCATCCGCTGCGCCCGCTGAGCCGGTTACGCCTGCGCAACCGGTGCGTGAGGCAGAAACGCTAGAAGAGGCGCTTGCCCGTGGTGAAGTGCAACCATTCTCACTCGCCGACCTGGGGTTGAGTGAGGAAGAAATCGCTGCGCTTGGTCTCAGCACGCCAGAAGCATCAGCACCATCCGCTGCGCCTGCAGAACTGGCTGCGCCAGCTCGACCAACGACTGAAACGGATGAGTTTGAGACGCTCCAGCCTGGGGCACCAGCCGAGTCTCTCACTTCAGTAGCGCCTGAATTGGGAGAAGAAGAAATTGTCATCGAGGACATCCAACCGTTCTCGCTTGCCGATCTGGGACTTTCGGAAGAGGAACTGGAGGAGTTCGATCTCTCAGACCTGGCAGAGGGCGGTCTAGAGTACGAGGAAGGACGCCTGGGCATTACTGAGGAAGAACTTTCTGCTCTGGGAACGGGCGGTGATCTCGAATGGCTGCCAGAATCTGCGCCTGCTCACGAGCTGCCAGTCGAATCGTTCAAGTCGGATAAATCATCCCCTGGCTTTGAGAGCATTGATGAGACAGTGGATCGTTTGATCCGGCTTGGTCATGAGCGGGGGTATGTTGATATTGCCGACATTATTGCTACAGTGAGGGATCCCGAAGCGGAAGCCGAACGGATCGATGAAATCGGGCGCAAACTGCATGCTGCGCGAATCCAGATCCGCGACGGCGATGAGATTATCGACCTTGATGCCGAATATGCGGAGGAAGAGACGCCAACGTCGGTAGAAGATGCTCTGCAACCCGCACATGACGATACGCTATCAGAGGAAGAAGACCTGATGCGTCCCTTCTCGCTAGAGGAACTCGGATTGTCAGACGACGAGATCGCATTACTGGCCGCCGCAGCCGCGGAGCAGCAGCAGGAGAATGCATCGTTGCCAGCAGAAGAACCGTCGCTCACCCCCTTCTCACTGGAGGATTTGGGATTATCGGATGACGAGATCGCAATGATCAGCGCCGCGGGCAGTGCTGTCGAAACACCGCTGGTGAAAGAGTCGTCGCTCTTGCCGGAAGAACCAAAACTGTCGAGTGCTGAGGCAGTTCAGATAGACAAAACTGCTGCAACACCTGATGTTGCACCACCTTCTTCTGCCACGAGTAAAGCAGAGGCATTCTCATTGACCGATCTCGAACCGGTTGTCGAGACTGAAGCGACTGTCACACCACAACCGCCAGCGCAAGATCGCAAAGAAGCGCCTGCGTCAGTCGTGCCGCCGATAGTTACTGAAAAACAGCCGCCTCCGGCAGTAGCGACGCCGATCACTGCTGCCACATCGCCGCCATCATCGCTACCTGCCGCTCCAAAAGACCTGAGCGCCTTTCCGGAACTACAAGAGTATGTGCGCATGCTGGATACCGATCCGGATAATCATATTCTTCGCCTCTCAATTGCACGGGTCGGCGGACAGGTGGGTATGATAGAATTTGCAATGCAGCATTACCGCAGTCTCATCAAGCAGAATGCGCTTCTTGATGAAATTGTCGATGATCTCAGCGACATGATCGCCGAGACCAGCGACATTAGCCTGCTGCGTAAACTCCATCGCACCCTCGGCGATGCCTACTCGCGTCAGGGTCGCTTCCGTGACGCAATGCGCGAATATAGCTGGATACCGGGACAGAGATAATCTGCGCAACCTGTGTTGCGACGCCATGAGTGGTAAAGAGCAATGACTGTAAATATGCGCCGGATCGTTGAAGACCTCATCCGAGTTGAGGGGGTCATCGGAAGTTTACTCGTCGGAAAGGATGGTCTGGTTGTCGCCAGTACGCTGATGGATGAGGAAGATGCCGAGATCCTGGGCGCTATGTCGGCAGCCGTGTTTGGGGAGATTGACAAAGCCACCCGACGTATTGGCGTTGGCGCGTTGATTGACTCGATCATCGACGCGGAGCAGGGATCGATTCTGATGCTCGAAGCGCGAGAATTGATCCTGGTGGTTATTACCCAGCGCATGGTCAATCTCGGCCTGGTCAAAATGGAGATGCGCCGGGCTTCCAAGCGGATTAGCGAAGCCGTTCCGATCTAATGGTCTCTCCCTGTCCGGTGCATTGCTCCGGCGTAGCGCGTGAGTCTGGTGCAACAGTGTTCCATAAGGCTGGTTTCGCGCCCATGAGCAGTGCGCTCAGGGCGCGATGTTTGTGTTCTTTTGCAGATAAAATAAAGGAGAAGAGGAGGCATGGAGCGTTCCCTGATCATCCTGAAACCCGATGCGGTGCAGCGCGGTTTGATCGGTCCGATTCTAACGCGTATCGAACAGCGCGGGTTGCGCATCATCGGTATGAAGTTGATGCAGATCGATGAGTCGCTGGCGCGCCGACACTACGCCATTCATGAGGGTAAGGCGTTCTTCGACAGCCTGATAACATACATCACGTCGGGTCCGGTGGTGGTACTGGTGGTTGCTGGCAGGAATGTCATCGAGGTTGTGCGTTCAATGGTTGGAGCGACGAACCCGGTCAAAGCCGCGCCGGGCACAATTCGTGGCGATTTTGCGCTGGAGATCGGACGCAATCTCATCCATGCCTCGGATTCGCCGGAGAATGGAGAGATGGAGATCAATCTCTTCTTCCGCCCTGAAGAACTGGTTGAGATGCGCCGTAGTACCGATCAGTGGATCTATGAGTAGCCAGGGAACGTGCACCGTTCCACGAGGGAGCAAAGAGCACGATAGATAATCGTTTCCTGGCAACCATCCCCTGACGCAAGGTTTATTGCGATCAGCAGCCATCCTGCAGGCGATAGGTCTGCAGGATGGTTTTTGCAGTTTGAAAATTACTCCGCTTGCTGTCTGTGCACCACTGATCCTACGGGAGTGAGGGCATCTTGCCCTTGCCTACCCGTTGAAGGCGCGATGTCTTTCCTTCGTGGCAACAGCGGCAGAGAGAATGTCTTCCATTCTGTGCATCTCCGCCGGGCAAAGCCTGCACAAATCCTGCTACTCTCTGCTATTGAATTCTTTCCACCAATCGCGGAACATACGTACCGGGTTGCTCCAGTACCGTTCAGCGTCGACAGCCGGAGGTTGCGAGCGTTTTGTTGCAGCGCCACGGAAGCGTCGGGCAATGTCACGAATTGCTGCGGCTGCCGGTTTCTCACGCCCCTGTGCATCAATCACGCCAATGGTTCGATACCGGCGTGTGCGATCCAGTGGCGGTGTCTGCCACCGATCAGGGGGGAAATCGGCGAAGGCTGGCAGCCAGACCCCAGCGGCGCCATCGTGGTAGAGCCGCTCCAGCGCCGTGTTGATGAACTCCGCCTGTTCCCCGGCTGTGCCGCGATACAGTATCATCGTTTGCCCAAAGAGATCATCCTCGAACCATCCAGCCGATTCACCTTCGGTTATGGTGGGCATACCGACGCCAATGACGACCATCCGGCGTTCGGCAAGCCCGGCGGCAAGTGCGTGCAGGTATGCGGCCGGATTCGTATGGCGCGTCTGGTTCTCAATGGGTGTTTCCGGCGGATCGACGACGATGCCAGCAAGTGCACAGTGCTTTGTCACATCTTCGGGCCGCGGACCAGAACGTCGTTTTAGGCCAACCGGCGAAACAACCCCCATACACGCTGCGTGGGGTGCGATCTGTCGCAGCTCTTCGCTAATGGTCTCGAACCAGTGATCTGCTGCCTGATCGGACTCCGGGCGATGGACGCGCTCGAACCCCTCACCAATCTGCAATATCCGGACTGCCGGATGATCACCAAAGTAGCCAGCAACTTCGCGCACCAGATAGCGTTGCGCCTCGACGATCATCGGCTCGCTGAACAGATCGCCGCACCGCACCGGGCGATACCACCCGCCGGTCAAGACTGGAACCAGCCCCGGCGGACGCACGATCAGCAACGATTGCCGTCGATGGGCGCGCTGCAATGCGCCAATAATATCAGGACCGTTCGCCCACGCCGGGATCTGCAACTGACCAAGCGCGGCGACCGGAAAGAGTGCCAGCACCACCTGCAATCCGGCAGTATGGGCGGCATCGAGTGCATGCTCCAGTGAGCGCATTGCGCGACTGTTGATCCGCGTCGGACCTGGCTGGAAATCCTCCCATACCAGGCAGAGGCGCACAGTGTCAAATCCAAGAGCAGCAATGTGCGCCAGTTCATCGCGCACTGCGCCGCGATCATAGCGCTGCCAGAACAGTGGACCTGCCTGACGCGGCCAGTATGTCACACCAAGCGAAAAGGCGTCATTGAGCGTTGTCATAGCAGACTCTGTGCATCAAGAAACGCTCCGACCTGATTGAGAAATTGTTCAAATGCAGAAAGTTCATGCTGCAACATATCGTAAACGTGATCATAATCAATTGACATGTACTGATGCACCAGAATGTTACGAAAGCCAGCCACCCTGACAAGCCTGGCACCGAGATCGTCGGAAATAGCGCCGGCGCGGACAACGGCCAGCACTGCGTCACGCCCACTATCGGGCGGTAATGAGAGACTGGCAATCAACTGGTCGCATACATTAATGACGACCTCGATTGCCAGTTAAAGGGTGCGATCAACTGTTGCACGTATGCGCCAATTCTGATCGAGATCAGCGCGCGAATGTTGTTGCAACTTGCGCAACTGCGCCACATAGACCTAGAGTTGCGCAAGATGCGGGCAATGGTCAGAGCGCCAGTCACGGACCAAGTCTCACGTCTCCTTCAGCGAACTGTTTCATGCGGGCGCGCAGCATTCGGCGGTAGCGTGGTGCCCAGTCGAGTCCTGCAGGGTGCGCACCTCGAATGCCACCCCGCCTTGTCATCACGATTGTACAGCACGTGGCGAGGTCGTTGTATCGCTTTGTAGTGCAGCAGCGGCGGTGCATTGTTCAAAACTGTCGGGTTGATGGCATCAGAGCAATAGGTAGCACTCAGTCGCCCGATCAATTCGAGGCGCTGGTACTCGCGCTCTTCCGGGGCTGTTTCGAGTGCAAACAGTACGGCGATGTCGATATCGCTGCGGGCGTGCACACGCCTACTGCCACCGGCGCGCGATCCGAAGAGCCACGCAACCACTACTGGTGTATCATCGAAGATTGTGTGATACATCAGCACCCATCGTTCCCCACCCCTACGGACGCCTGGTTCCGCGCACAAAGACATCGGGCCAGGCTTTGAAGCGGGTGAAGAAGAGTTCGGGCGTCTTCTGCACCCCCTGCTCGGTGATTACCCGGTAGACCTTGATATCCATCCCGCGCCGCGCCCGATCAGTCTGACGCACTGTTCCAAAGGGCAGACTGGGATCGTTTATGTACACTGCCTGTGCTGGAGGGGGTACGATGTTGGTAATCTCCGGTCCCACCACTGCTACACGCCGATCCGGTCGCGTGCCGTAGAGACGCACACTCAGCACCTGTGCACTCGTATCGACGACGGCTTCCATGAGCAACCAGTGTCCAGTGTCATTGATGAATCTCAGATCCTGCACCCCGGTGTAGATCGTTGCATCCATGCCAGGCGCTGCCTGGTCAGGAAAACTGAAGGCATCGTACCAGGAAATATGAAACGGGTGGGCATGACGTTCGGTAATTGGTAAACCAGCCCAAAATGC
The DNA here is from genome assembly GCA_017743475.1 of Roseiflexus sp. Taxonomy (GTDB): domain Bacteria; phylum Chloroflexota; class Chloroflexia; order Chloroflexales; family Roseiflexaceae; genus Roseiflexus. The sequence continues at coordinate 5,636 of JAGHYV010000070.1, forward strand.
TGCGCGAAACACCGTTGTCGATACCTGACAAACGCCGCCACCCCACTCGAGTTGGGTACGATTGCCGATAACTGCATACCCCTGTACGAAGCCATGCTCTGCATCGACTGCACCAAGTTGCGTATTGAAGGAGAACTCGGCGCCAGGCGGAATGAGCACTCCATCCATTCGGGCAGCGCCAGCCCGGATATTCGTCACACGATACCCGGCAGAACCGGCAAAACTCGATTTTCCTTCTGCCACTAACTCAACAATGCCGAGGGTTGGCAGTGTTTCTGTGGTAATCTGCGGGCGGATTGTTTCAACTGGAAGTTCGACGACACGATCCGGTGTGCGTAGCGCCAGACGGATCGCTTCAACGGCTTCGGCTTTTTTAAGGCGCAAGCCATCGCGTCCCGACTCGACGATCTGAAGACGTCCATTGCGAAAAGTGACCCGCGGCTCGGCACTCGGTGAGTCGACAAATTGCGCCAGACGGTCGACGGCGCGTTCCAGCCGTGCCTGGTCAACATTGATGAACATGCGACCGTCGATGACGCTGATGGTCAGCATCTCTGCAATTCGATCTTGATCCCATACCCAGCGTCGTTCCCCCTGCCGGAGTTCGAGCGGTCGGCTCAGCAGCAATTCAGCATCAACAACCGCTGCGGCAATATCTTCATCTGCCAGCGTTGGCTCGAGGATGCGGGTGCGGAGCGTGACCGTCTGCGGTTCGAGTGATTGCAGCGCACGCAAAATATCGAGTGCTGTGGCATCCACTAGGAGTTGGCGTCCAGGCTGGGCAGCGGTCGGCAGCACCTTGCCAGCGGCAATACTGAGCGCTGCATTGCGCGGCGGACGGTCGATCTCAGCGGCAAGACCGATCAGATACTGCTGTACCCGCGCTGCGTCTACCCGTAGACGAGGTGCAATATCAATCCCTCCCTTCTGCCGCAGTTTCCACAGTTCTTCGATCCGACGCAATGGATTGCCAGTTCGTCCAACGCCAAGCGCCGCTAAAGCAACCTGATCGAAATCGAACTGAACACCAAGATCATCGAGTGAGGGTTGCCAGGATCGCCCCTCGAACACCAGCGTCAGCGGCGCTTCAATGAACGGTGCATAGTGCGATGCCAGTGCGGTTCGGATCTCTTCACGCGATAGACTGCCAACTGGCATACCTTGAATGCTGACGCCGGGCATTGCACGATCGGCGGCGAGCACATCGGTGATAAATGGCTGGGCAAAAAAGAGCGCTATGCCAAGCGCAGCAACAATCAGCGCAATACCCAGAATCGGCGCGCGACGGGGACGCACCTGCGGTTTGCGTCGCGGCAACCTGGGTTCTGACGGTTCAGGCGGCGATTCAGACGTCGGCTCATCGATCAGGAGCCGCCCCTCGCCCTTGCGCCGCCGGATAGGACCATACTCCTGATAGTACTTCTCCGACATGGTAGAAACTCAGGCGACGCAACAGCGTATCTTCACACCCTTGACGGCAGGCGATCAGGTGCGATGAGTAAAGCGTAGCACGACTGCATGCGACTGTCAAGGCTTTCCAAACCCCAATCCGCGTTCGCGCATGCTGACGAATCGACCCGACCCAATTACCAGATGATCAAGCACATCAATGTCGAGCAACTGCCCGGCTTCGATGATCTGACGGGTGACGACAACGTCCTCTGGCGATGGGGTTGGGTCGCCGCTCGGATGGTTGTGCACAACGATAATCGATGCTGAGTTGAGACGGATGGGTTCCTTGAAGATTTCGCCAATCCGAACCATTGATGTATGCAGGCTGCCAATATAGACCGTCTGGATTTTCTGAACGCGATTCTTAGTGTCCAGGCAGATCGCACGTAACTGTTCCTGGTCGAGATGGCCCATTTCGACCTGCATCAGTTGCGCTGCGTCGGTGGGCGAACGGATCTGAAACCGTTCGTCGCCGCCTGCCAGCAGTAACCGGCGCCCAATTTCGAGCGCTGCTTTGAGTTGCGCAGTCTTTGCCTCACCCATGCCACGGCGTTGCGCCAGTTCCTCGAAGTTGGCACGCTGCAAGCCATTCCATCCGCCGAACTCGACGAGCAGTTGCTGCGCAAGTTGAATGGCGTTCATTCCTTCGATGCCAACACGCAGCAAAATTGCTAGCAGTTCGGCGTCGGCGAGTGCGGCGGCGCCGCTGGCGCGCAATCGCTCGCGCGGTTTGTCGGTTGGCGGAAGTTCGTGGATGCGAACGTGATACTCGGTCATAGCATGCTCCTTATTGTCCCAGAACGTTACAGATACTACCGATCCGTCATCATGGTCGATGCGCTTCAGACCCAACGCACGGATGAGACATTTGTCCTGGTGTGCAGCAGGACGTATCGAACAGGAAGAATCTTGTTTGTAGGATAACGACGCGCCACTCTGCCTGTTGTCTAGTGCAAAAGTCGTACTATACTGCTCACGTTTCCGAAAGACGCCAGTGCACAATGCCGACTGATTGTAGTCGCCGGAAGTCTAATAGAGGCGCCATGTCCGTTCCCCTACGAAATGCTGTTGTTGCCATCGTACACACCTCGCCGCAGACGATCCATGCCGACTACCGTCGCCTGCTTAGCCTTGCTGGAATGGATGTAGTGACTGCGCCGCTGCGACGTGCTATTCTGGTTCCACGACATGCGCGACGCATGCCATTCCCTGGCTCAGGCACTCCGCCATGGCAACTCGAGATCATGACGCGCCTGTGTCAGATGAGCGGCATCACGTCTACTGCAACGATACTGTCTGATCCACACAGCGAAAGGTACGGATACACGGCGATTGCAGCGGCGCTCGGAAGCGCTATCCTTCGCCGCGCGCCCCCGCTCGACTGCGAGACCCTGGTTGCAGCGCTTGCTCCTGGTCGCGTTGATGCGCGCAACGGTCTCTTTGGCACAACTCATGCGCTGGCGGCGCTATTCCATCCCGGCGCAATGATCCGCAACACTGGTTCCATCGGCGACGCACTAGAGCAGGTGCGTCGCACAGGTGCGCTGCTGATCGCGGTAACGGACGCAACCACCATCAGTGATGGACGTGATGCTGGTGGGGAATATGCTGAGATCCGCAGCACAATCCTGGCGTCACGCGATCCAGTTGCACTTGATGCTATCGTTGCTGCGCAGTTCGGTCTTAATCCCTTGCGTGATGTCGCCTACCTGCGTAAAGCGCATCTGCAGGGTCTGGGAACCGCCGATCTCCGTGCCATAACCTGCTATGGCGATGTGGAGGCGCTGAAGGATCGCTGGGGACTGGTCGATCCAGTGCCCGGTGTGACGCTGGATCGCTTTAGTCGCTGGACAGGCGCAGATATGCGAACGTTTGAGAGCTGGTTGTACAACACTGCCTGGGGTCGCCTGTTTCAGGCGTATCAAATGCGGTATATCGTCCGGGTGCGCCGGTGAGGAAGGGAGTGATCCGTGTTTTGCTACAGTTCGATGTGTAGCGACTGCAACCCGCGCAGCGCGAAGTTGTCGCGCCACACGACCTGCTTATCTACCAGGCGCATATGAGGAAAGCGGCGTACCAGCGTGCTGATAGCGACCTGTCCCTCCAGGCGCGCCAGTGGTGCGCCGAGGCAGTAGTGCGGACCGTGCCCGAACGACAGGTGGCGCACATCACCGCGCGTAACATCCAGGCGCGCTGGGTCCTGGTACTGTGCCGGATCACGATTCGCTGCGCCAATGAACACCGTCACCGCCTCACCTTCTTCAATACGATGCCCGCGGAATTCGATGTCAGTCAGCGCCCGGCGACTCGTCAGCTGAACCGGGCTATCGTAGCGCAACAGTTCCTCGATAGCGGAAGGGATCAACTCTGGATGATCGCGCAGAAGCGCGAACTGATCGGGATGGCGCACCAGCGCCAGCGTTCCATTGCCGATCAGGTTCGTTGTCGTCTCGTGACCAGCAAGCAGGAGCAGGATACTGTTGGCGACCAGTTCCTGCTCGCTCAGCCGATCACCACCGTCCTTCGTCTGCGCGAGAGCTGAAAGGAGATCATCGCGTGGTGCGCGCTGACGCTCCGCAACAAGCGCCAGAAAGAAATCACTCATTTCCAGCACTGCCTTCAGCGCCGCCGGGAGCACGTCGGCTTCTGGTCGCGTCGTGCCGCCGATGAATGCTGCCAGGCTATCCGACCATTGGCGAAACTGATCGTGCATATCGACGGGGACGCCGAGCATATGGGCAATGACGGTCACTGGCAGCGGGTAGGCGAACTCGCTGATCAACTCGATCGCGCCGCGCGCTGCGGCTGCGTCGAGCAACTGGTCAACGATGCGTTGAACCAGCGGACGGTACGATTCGACGACGCGCGGCGTAAAGGCGCGGTACACGAGAGTCCGGAGCCGGGTGTGGTCAGGCGGGTCGGTAAACAGCATCGTGCTGTCGCGTGTCTTGAAGAGTGGTTCCAACCCGCTTGCTATCAACCATTGCGGATCAACCTGCAAACGATCGGCGCCCAGGCGCGGATCGCGGAGTAACGCCTGAGCGTCGGCATAGCGAAATATCTGCCAGTCACCGCCCGTCCAGCGGATTGGTTGATCTGCGCGCAAACGGTCGTAGATCGGATACGGATCATTAATCGCTGCTGTACTCCAGAGTTCGGGCAGTGGTTCAGTTGTGTGGTGCATGCTTCTTCTCCGGCAACCTTATACTGTAGACGAAATGTGGCCGATCGGCAACCAGGCGCACTATGTGAGGCGACGGGTCTCCGGACGCTGCTGACATATGATACGATAAAGGGCAGCGTCTTACCCTGCCGGGATGGAGCGTTCGCGATGCCACGGGTCGATCTTGCGCCGGACAACCCGTATGGCTTGCTGCTACGAACGCCGGTTCTAACTGCTGCCGGTTGCTTCGGTTTTGGCATCGAGTACGAACGCACTGTGCCGGTTGAGTGCCTGGGCGCTATTGTGACTGGCAGCATCTCGCTGCGTGGCAGAAACGCTCTGCCGCCGCTGCGCCTGATTGAAACGCCAGCAGGAGTGCTGAGTGTGGGCACGTGGCGCAATCCGGGGCTGAAGCGTGTTCTGCGCGAGTATGCGCCAGTGTGGCGTACCTGGAAAACGCCGATTATTCTCAGCGTCGCAGCCGATCACAGTGATGTGGCTGCTGCGCTCGAAGGCATTGAAGGGATTGCCGGACTGGAGATCACCTTTGGTGATGAACTGATCGCTGCTGCCAGAACCGTTGCTGCAGTGCGCGCGGTGACGCTGCTGCCGTTGCTGGTGAAACTCCCGCTCCACGAGCGGCTGATAGCTGTAGCGCGATCCATTGTCGATGCCGGCGCTGATGCGCTGACGATTGCCTTTCCGCCGCGTTCCTGCGCACCAGATCCACACACCGGCGAACTCCTGCACGGTCGCCTCTCTGGTCCTGCGATTCGACCGCTGGTGCTGGCTGCGATTGCCGATGTCTGCGCAATGACGCACGTACCGGTCGTCGCCTGTGGCGGCATCGGAACCGTCGAAGATGCTCGCGCGTTTCTATCGGCTGGCGCGACTGCAGTGCAGGTCGGTTCGGCACTACTTGCCGACCCATTTGTAGCAGTTCGGATCGCCAATGCGCTATAAAGTGGCAGAAAGGGGCTACATCAGGCGCGCACGTGCCCATCGCCCTCAACGACCCACTTATACGATGTCAGTTCTCGCAGTGCCATTGGTCCGCGTGCATGCAGTTTCTGGGTGCTGATAGCGATTTCGGCGCCCAATCCTAACTGCCCGCCATCATTGAACCGCGTGGACGCATTGACAAACACTGCCGACGAATCGACCGCCTGCACAAACGCCTCAGCCGTTGCTGCGTCACGGGTAATGATCGCATCGGAGTGATTGCCGAAACGCGCAATATGGTCAAGCGCCTCGTCTAAATTGGACACGACGCGGATCGACAGGATCAGCGCCATGAACTCGACGCCGAAGTCACTCTCCTGAGCCGGAACGATCTGCGGTGTATTGAAACCGGCAGCGCGCAGGATTGCCAGCGCCGCTTCATCGGCGCGCAGTTCGACATTGCTGGCGATCAGATCACGAGCAACTGCAGGCAACACATCGGCGGCAACTGCACGATGCACCAGTAATGTATCGAGCGCGTTACAGACCGATGGACGCTGCACTTTTGCGTTATGGACAATCGGAACGACCATCTCCAGATCGGCAGCCTGATCGACATAGATATGACAGACACCAATGCCGCCGGTGATGACCGGAATGGTCGCCTTTTCGCGGCAGAAGCGGTGCAACCCTGCACCGCCACGCGGAATAATCACATCGACGTACTGGTCGAGGCGCAGCAACTGCTCCACCAGTGCGCGATCTGGATCATCAATCACCTGAATCGCATCAGCAGGGAGTCCTGTCTGCGTGATCGCGTTCTGTATCAGGCGCGTCAGTGCCGCGCATGAACGAGTGATCTCCTTACCGCCGCGCAGGATCGCCGCATTCCCGGATTTCAGACAGAGCGCCGCAACATCGACCGTCACATTGGGGCGTGCCTCATAGATGACGCCGACGACTCCGAGCGGAACGCGACGTTTGTGCACTCGCAGTCCATTTCCAAGCACGGTTGCGTCGAACCGCTCGCCAACCGGGTCGGGCAGACGCGCAACCGCACGGGTATCGGCAGCGATGGCTTCCAGGCGCTGCGGCGTCAGCGTCATCCGGTCGATCAGTGCGGGCGACAGACCGGCGTCACGTCCGGCAGCGACATCGATTGCATTGGCTGCCAGCACCTCCGCAGCATTGGCTTCATCGATCAGAGCAGTTGCAATCGCTTCAAGCGCAGCATTTTTGCGCTCAGTCGGCATCAGTGCCATGCGCCGTCCGGCGGCGCGTGCACGCGCGCCAATCTCTTCGATATTCGTCATACAGGGTCTCCTGACGGATAGTATAGTTTCCTGAGCATGTCACAGCAACACCATATCGTCGCGGTGCACTACCTCTGGACCGTAGTCGAACCCAAGTGTTTCGGCGATCTGCGTTGATCGCAACCCGCAAATGCGACGAAGATCGGCAGAAGCATACTGTGTTATTCCACGAGCAATCTCTCTGCCATCAATGGCATAGATCCGCACCGTTTGCCCGCGGGCGAACTCGCCTTCAACAGTGACAATGCCGGCTGGCAGGAGACTCTTTCCACCCTCGATCAATGCCCGTGCTGCACCCTCATCAGCCACCACACGACTATGGCGGACAGTTTCCGCCAGAATCCAGCGTTTCCGGCTTTCGACCTTCGTTGCCTGTGCGGGGAAACGTGTGCCGAGCGACTCGCCTGCCACAACCCGCGTAATCACATCGCGTTCGGCGCCGCAGGCGATCACCACGTCTGCCCCGCTGCGCGTCGCCAGGTCAGCTGCCTGAATTTTGGTCAGCATGCCGCCGGTGCCACGGATGTTACTTCCGCCAGCGATTGCGTAGATCTGTTCCGTAATCTGCGGAACGATCGCAATCCGGGTGGCGGACGGATCACGGCGCGGGTCGGCGGTGTAGAGTCCATCGATATCGGTCAGGATCAGCAACAGATCAGCATCGACCAGGTTAGCAACTAGCGCCGACAGATTATCGTTGTCGCCGACGCGGATCTCGTTCACGGCAACCACATCGTTTTCATTGACAATCGGCAGTACATTGTGCATCAGGCAAGCGAGTAACGTATTGCGCGCATTCAGGTAGCGATGCCGGTCAGCCAGATCGCCGCGGGTCAACAGCGTTTGCGCCACCGTTATGCCGTAAAGTTCAAAAATCTGCTCGTACAGATGCATCAGGCGGCTCTGACCGACTGCTGCAAGCATTTGTTTGAGCGGAATGTCGCGCCGTCGCACAGGAAAGTGGAGGCGCTCACGTCCTACGGCAATGGCGCCCGAACTCACCAGCACAATCTCGACCCCCTGGTTGCGTACCGCAGCGATCTGCTGCACCAGCGATACAATTGTGGGGCGATGCACCTTATCAGTTCCGGCGGTAAGAACGTTGGTGCCAACTTTCACCACAATACGACGGAATTGCGTCATCGTTTCAGATCAGAGGTCTGGCAAGGAGGGACGTGAAGCAACAAATAATGAGAGCTGGGATACTTCCCTGCTCTCGCATCTCACACTACGGTTGTTGACGTTACGGCGCAAGACGATACCCAACACCCCATTCAGTAAGTAGCAGTTTTGGCTCACGCGGATCCTGCTCAATTTTCCGGCGCAGATGCCAGATATACACCTTGAGGTAATCGTTATCTCTGGTGTATTCGTGCCCCCACACGCCGCGTAGCAGGGTCTCGTGGTCGAGCACGGCGCCAGCGTGCTCGGCGAGCAGGAGAAGCAGATCGTACTCAGTCGGCGTCAGATCGACCGGCTCACCGCGCACCAGAACCTCGCGCTTCTGCTTATCGATCACAATTTCACCGCCGCCAGCGACGATCGGGCGATTGGGCGAAGGCGCCCGCCGTAGCAATGCTCGAATGCGCGCTGTCAACTCGTCCATATTAAACGGCTTGGTCAGGTAATCGTCGGCGCCGCTCTCCAGACCGGTAACAATATCTTTGCTCTGCGTGCGTGCGGTCAACATCAGCACCGGTATCTGCGAGAACTCGCGCAGGCGACGGCAGACCTCCCATCCGTCCATTTCCGGCATCATCACATCAAGGATTATCAGATCAGGATGCTGTTCCCGCACCATCTGCAGACCCTGGGCGCCGCTTTCGGCTTCCAGCACAATGAATCCTTCGTGCTCGAGATTAATGCGCACCAGATCGCGCAGTCCGGGTTCGTCGTCCACAATCAGGATCCGACGCTGATCATTCCCCTGCATGGCTTACCTTGCCTCTCGCGCCACTATAGCGCCAATATGTGCAGATGTCCAGAAATCCGTAATGCCCCTTCAGCGCTCCGCCGTAACCGTGCAAACAGCGTTGCCACGTCATTGGCAGTCAGCGTTCCAATGCGAACATACCGGATTGTGCCTTCTGGATCGATAAAGTAACTGACCGGTATCGGCGAGATCTGGAACAGTCGCGCCGCTTCGCCTTCAACGTCTAGTGCGATCGGGTAGGTGACGCCATACTGTTGCACAAAGTCACGCACTGCATCGTCGCTTGGCTCCTGACGACGCAAATTGATGCCAACGATTACCAGACCCTCCGCCTGTAACTGACGGTACGCCTCCTGCAATGCAGGCGTCTCTTCTTTACACGGCTCGCACCACGTACCCCAAAAGTTGACTAGCACAACCTTCCCGCGCAGATCAGCCAGGCGCAGGTTGTCGCCGTCCAGCGTCGGCAATGTCAGATCAGGCGCGGGGCGGTTGAGCTCACCCACACCTGGCATGGCTGCGTCATTCTCGCGCCCGACTACGAACCAGACCAAACCGATAAGAAGAATACCGACGAGCGCGCCTGCCGCAGATGTGATCAATTCCCGCCTGCTGATGCCTCTGCGTTGAGGCAGCGCCCGATTGTGAAGCGCAGTTTTTTCTTTCATAGGTGTAAACGTTTATGGCAGCTATTTTAACACATTTGTCGGATGCTGCATAGGGGTTTGACAATAGTTATCCAGCGGCATCCGAATTTTGGTAGGATGTGCATTCCTTTGCAAGAGGCGTCGATGGGTAAGGCGCAACACTACGGGAGCGGGTTCAGGAAGTTCGGTTAGACCGGATAACGAACTACTCAAGCTCGACGCCTTATCGCAGTTCCCGCAGAGGTTGAACCTTTTGGACGAAGATGGATACTTCACAGACGACCACGGTAAACATCGCACACCCCGCGCGGCGACCAAAATGAATTTCTACAAGGGTGCGCTTCGCACAGTGACCAAAATGATGGAGATTGAGTATTAAATCCGCCAGACTAGCCGTGGGGCTGAAGCCTTCGGCTACGCGAGGCAAAGCCCACCTGCGCGGGCGAAAGCGGGTTGTTTAATCAAAGACCATCATTTCGGTCTACAGGAGGCGACCAGAATTCATTTCGATTTACGAGAGAAGTACGCCAACGTGTATGTCGGCGCATTGTAGTTCTTACAGCAAGCGTCTCGCGCGACACGGCAAAACGATGGTCAGTGCATCTAAGGCTGTGATTTTGAAAACTCATTATTTCAGTGCTTGCAGTTCTTACAGAGGCTGAGCACTCTGCTGGAGTCGCGCACCCCGTGTGATGCTGATCAGAGCAGAACAACACAGACGGTTGATGCAGAATGACACGGTAGCTCGGAAATCCGATGTGCAACAGGTGTCTCCTGAACAACGCCAGTTTCGGTACTCTGCCCGTCGGCGCACCTATTTATTTACGTGCCTGGTCGATCAAACGCTGCGCTTCGACAGCAATGGGAGAGCCGCTTGGCGCAAGGGCGACGATCCGTTTCCAGACCTCAATCGCCTCTTCGGTGCGCGGCGGTTGCACTGACGAGAGGCACAATCCCAGGTTAAGCAACAGGCGCGTATCTTCGGGACGAGCCGCAACTGCTGCTTCTAGGTCTTTCAACCCCTCGATGACAAACGTCTGATCCCCTGATCCGGCGCCGTAAAAACAGCGCGAAGCTCCCAGATCGCCGCGGGCGACAGCATTCTCCGGGTCAAGTTCGAGTACCCGTTCATATGCTTTCGCAGCTTCGATCCAGCGCGGCAGGCGTTGCTGGTAGAGCAGACTATCCGGCGCCTGCTCACGCACAATCTGAACGCTGTCGTAGAGCAGGTTCGCATAATCGACCCATGCCTGCGCGTCATTCTCGTTCTGTTCGGCAAACTCGCGCGCGCGGGCGATCATGGTTTCGAGCGCATCCATCATCGATGCTGTCGCAGTTGGTGCGGCAGCAATCGGCGCTCTCCCGCCGCCGGTGATGATCAGACCTGAAATGACTGCTGTCAGCGCCACTGCTAAAATGGCGATCACCGTTACAGTAGGACCCGCAATCTGGTCCGTACTGAGCGGTTGCGCCAGTTTCGGACGCGGGTTGAAATTCCGTGGACGCTCTGCGCGCTGCGCCGGAGGAAGCGGGCGGTAGTCGAGCACCTCTTCCGCCGGTGACGCAGCAAGACGCTGAGCATCATACTGAGCGCGCTTTTGCGGATCGGACAGTATAGCGTGCGCCTCTTCGATCACCGCAAGCCGCTGCTGCGCTAGTTCAACCAGTTCTTTCGCAGCACCCCTCAGTTTTTCCGGGTCGTACTGATCGCGCAGACGCCGGTAAGCGGCACTGATCGTATCACTATCGGCGTCAGGCGAAACCTGAAGTATCTCGTAGTAATCCTGTATCACCATGGTTAGCGCGAACTGACAAAGCGCGCCAGTTCACCAAATCCGCGTGGCAGGCGCACCCGTCGCCCTTCAAGCGCGCCACGCCCTTCGAGCGTGCGTCGCACAACGGCGATTAAGCCGCCGATCACCCCGATGATCACCCCCAGCCACACGAGCATCACTCCTGGCTTCAGGCTCAGAGTAATCACCGCTTTAGCGGGATCGACCGGCAGGTTCAATCCTTCAACCCGGATCAATACCCGTCGCTCCATCGGATCGAACGCCGCCAGGGTGGCTTTGTGCCCGCCGGGGAGTTCTGCCGGCATATCGACAATGCCGCCCACCGGGTCTGATGGACTGGTCACCAGTCGAATCCGGGGGGTCAGTTCAACCGACTGCCCTTCATAGGTCACGCGCAGTTTTGCGCCGACCTCAGCGCTGCCGGTCGTATGTGCATCCGACACATCGAACCCCAGGAAGGTAAACTCATACGGACCGACCGTCCCCGACTGCCCGATACTCATATCCGCCATGTTGCGGTCATATGGCGGTTGGTACTCTGACGGCGAGATGTACACATCGTGGAACAGTTCACTGCGAATGGCGGGCGTGGCCATCGTAGCGCCCATCATCTGGTTAAAGTAGAGTTGCGGCGTCGCTCGGAACGTCTCATTACCGCGGGTCACCGTCAGGTCGAGAATGCCACGTCCCTCTGGCGTCTGCCGCCAGCCATTGAACGTCACCGTGTACCCGAAGGCGCTAACGCTCTCACCTTCCGGCACCAGCAGGCGCACCTCTTCAGTTGCGTAGATCGTCGAAGCCACAGCCCCAACCAGCAGCACCATCAAGCCAACGTGCGCCAGGTAACCGCCGATCCGCAGCCACCCGCTGCGCAGTGTACGCACAATCATAAGGACGTTCGTGCCAAACGCAAATGCACAGAGTGAGACATACGCCAGCGGCAACGGATCGCGCACGCCGAGCACCAATCCCACGCAGGCGGCGACGACGGCGCCGAGCGCCGGGAAACGCAACGCGCGCAGCAGTGACCGTTTATTCGTATCACGCCAGCCAAGTAGCGGACCGATGATCAGGAGAATTACCAGGATCAACCCAAGCGGCGGCACTGTGGTGCTGTAGAAATCACCCACCAGACCGAAGCGTCCATCGGTGAATGGTTGTGCATCGGGGTTGAATGTGGTGCCATCATCGATCTTGAACGACCCGGCGAAGAGTGACTGCAACCGGTGACCGACGCCGGGGATCGCTGAAATGAGCGGCATCGAGGTACCCAGCCCGATGACGGTCGCAATCACGAGCAGGGCGATGATCCCCAGCACGAAAAAACTATCGCGTGAGAGAAGTTTATCGGAGAGCGGCTTACTCGGAATATCGCGCCAGCGCCACGCCAGCATGCCAAAGCCGCCAAAGGCGAGCAGCACCAGCGACGCGAACAGGACGGTTTTGAGTCCTTCTTCGACGAACGAATGGACCGAGAACGACGACAGCACGCCACTGCGGGTCAGGAAGGTCGAATAGAAAACCAATACATAGGTGGCAATTGCCAGCGCGAAAGTCGTGCGCCGCAACCCGTGCCCTGTCCGTTGCACCAGCATCGCGTGCAGCAGCGCTGTTGAGGTCAACCAGGGAACCAGCGATGAATTCTCGACCGGGTCCCATCCCCAGTAGCCACCCCAGCCCAACGTTTCATACGCCCAGTAGCCGCCGAGCAGCAACGCCAGACCGAGAGACACCCAGGCAGCCAGCGTCCAGGGTAGCGCATCGTGCACCCAGCCATCATAATCGCGCCGCCACAACCCGCCGATGGCAAACGCGAACGGCACAGCCATTAGCGCGAACCCGATGAATAACACCGGCGGGTGGATGAGCATCCACATATTCTGGAGGGTCGGGTTCAGCCCCTTTCCATCAGACGGCGTTACTGCCACGCCATTCTGCATAAATGGCACGAACGGATTACGGATCAGGATGTAGAAGAGCAGCGCCGCCTGGATTGCCATAAAGATCGAAAGCACATACGGCTCTGCGTGGCGAGTACGGCGCACCAGAAATTGTGCTGCGATCACGCCCCACAACGCCCAGATCACAAACGATCCCGGCTGCCCCGCCCAGACGGCAGCTACACGGAAAGCCGGATCGAGATCACGCGAGGTATAGTTATAGACATAATCAATATCGTACCGCTGCGCGATAAACAGGTAATTCAGCAGCGCAACAATCGCCAGCACCGCCACCAGCGTCATGCGGACTCCAACCCGCCCGAACGCCAGACCTACCAGGTGACCGCGCGGCGTCAGCGCATACCCAGCGGTCGCCAGCAGGGCGGAAGCCAGCCCCGCAATAATCAGTGTCGTACCAAGAAGATACATACTGCCTCGAATCTAGTGTTATTGCACAGCCGCCTGCATTTCCTGATACTTCGACGGGCACTTGACGAGCAGATCATCGGCAAGGAAGACGCCGCGCGACGCATCGTAATGACCAATCGCTACGATGCTCACCGCCTGCTCGAAGTTCGACGGCTTCGGTTTGGCATACACCACCGGGATCATCTTGCCGGTACTGTCCTGGAGCATGAACACAAAATTGCCGTCAGCATCATACCTGCCCATATCCCCCAGGAACCCGGCTAGTTGCACACTGCGACCGCTCTGTGTCGCCTCATCGATACTCACCGTGTATGGCCGGTACGAAGTGGTCAACCCATAGTAACCCAGGCCTATCGCCAGCGCGATCACCGCCGCACCAAGCAGATGGAGCGGCTTAATAGCAATCGAGTGGCGAACAGGAGGAGAGAATGTAGCCATAATCGTCTCCTGATAGCGACAATCACTTCTTATCTGACATCACTGTCGTCTCGCGGGCGTGGCCATTGCGCGTTTCGAGAGTCGCCTGCGGCGTGGCAGGCGGCTCAGCAGGAGCTTCCTCATCGAGGCGGCGACGCAGTTCACGGGTGGCGCTGTCGATGCGCCACAGGAAGATAAAAATACCCACCCAAACTGTCAACGCTACTGCCAGCGCGGTATAGATTGCAATTGCTGGCTCAAGCAGGAAGTCCATACGTCACCTCCCGGCGCGCCAGGCGTTCCTGCAACAGCAGCACGTCGGCGCGGAGTCGATACAGCCAGATAAACAACCCTAGAAAACCGATATTCGACGCCATGAATGTCCAGAACGTGCGACTGTTACTGAGCAGCCCAGTTCCCGGTGCTTCCATATTGAGCAACGCCCGGCCATTGGTCAGATCGACCTCTTCAACCGCCAGCAGGAACTGCTGACCGGGAAATTCGGGGCGATCCGCTGGCTTGCCGCTCGATAGTTCGAACGACGGCGTGAGCAATGCAACATCGCGCAAACCGGGCATACGCACTTCTACCTGCACGACTGCCAGGTCGCCGTGTTGCTCAATCCCCTGCAACGCCAGCACTACATCACCGAGTTGCCCAACGCGCGTCCCATTCATCTCCAGCCAGATGCCATCGCAGTGACTACCCTGAATGAACGCACAGTTCGGATGCAACGTGCTTTCCGCCATGCGTGGAGCAACAAACAAGAGAAACGGCATCGTAACGGCAGCGAACAGGTTATACACTGCCGAAAGACGCCGCCGCCGTTCGACATCATCGAGCGCGGAACGCAGTGCGAAGTAGGCGGCGTAGATCAGCAACAGAATGAGGATCGTTGTCTCACGCGGGTCCCAGTTCCACGGCGTCCCCCAAACGATGTTGGCGAACCACATGCCGGAAGTAGTCGCCAGAACGCAGAACAGGAACCCTGCCTCAGCCGCAGCGACGGCGCCAGCATCGTCGGCTATGCGGCGTTTCCACAGGTAACGAATACTGTACACGGCGGAAACAGCGAAGGCGACAGTTGTGATCCAGGCAGTGGGGACGTGTAGAATGATGATGCGCCCGGCATCGCCGAGACCGACATACTGCGGTACAACCAGAAACATCGCCACGATGATCCCGGCCATCCAGACGCCAAGGAGGATCTTGGCAGCCTGATTGAGGCGAAGCCTGTCACTCATGGAGCAGCTCTTTCTAGGCATCACACGGATGCTAGTGGCGTATAATGATACTACATGTAGTGAGGTAAATCAAATGATCTTCACGATTCCCATACCATATTGAACAGGAAAAGTGAAGCAGTAAAGAGAGCAATTGTATACCCTGCCAGCACCTGAAGCGAACCGATGCTGCTCTCCCAACCGCGCCCTACCAGCGCGTTGGCGCTCCCTTGAATGGCAGCCGTCAGGAGCGGTACGAGCAGGGGAAATGAGAGCACTGCAAACAATGCCCCCTTCACACTGGCGCGCGCAATGATTGCTGCAACCAGCGTCGTCGCCGCCACTAGACCCATGCTGCCAGCCAGTAACAGCGCCGCCAGCAACCCTGGGTTGCCAACCTGCACCCGCAGCATAACAATGAACAGCACGGTTGTTAACCCAACCAGGATCAGCAACAGCGCCAGGTTGAACAGCAGTTTACCCAGAAAGATAGCAGTCGGACGGGCAGACAGGCGCAACGCTGCCGCAGTGCGCGCCTCCTCTTCTTGTACAAATGCGCGTGATAGCCCGGTGAATGCTGCGAACAGAATGGCAACCCATAGCAACGCTGCCTGAATGAGCGGCAGATCGGCGTTGCGCGAGACGGTCAGCGGACCCATTCCCAGACTGATCGCAACGACGGTGCTGACCGCAAACAACAGAATCGCATTGAGCGCGTAGCGCGTCCGCAGTTCGCTGCGCAAGTCTTTGCGAAAGACAGCCCATGCTGCAGTCAGCAGCGGCGCTGCTGGCAGCGTCGCTGGTGCGGAGGTTTCACTTATGCTCTGGGATGAAACGTGCGGATCCATCGTCCCGTCTCGTTTCTGATTCCCCGGATTGCCAGCAGTGCAGGTTACCGACCCAATCGCAGGATGTAATCGCCAAAACGTTCTTCACGCGGATCGTTAGTAGCGATAATAGTAATGCCATGCTGGCGTTGCTGCGCCACCACCTGTTCAACTAGCGCTACACCGCGCGTGTCAAAGGTCACGGTCGGCTCGTCGAGCGCCAGAATGCGTGGACGGTGGAGAAGCGCATAGGCATAGCGCAGGCGCTGCGTCATCCCCGACGAATACGCCGCCAGCAGGTCATCGCCACGCCCGTCCAGGCCAACTTCGGCAAGCAACGCCTCCAGGTCGGCGCGGGTGCAACGAATACCACGCACAGCAGCGAAAAATGCTAGGTTTTCCAATGCGGTCAACTCACGGTAGAGTTGCAGGTCAGGCGCAACCCATCCGAGCAGTGGCAGCGCATCCACGGGGCGAAGAAGAGCATTCCCCACCTCAATCGTCACCTCACCCCGCGTCGGTCGCTGCAAGCCGCAGATCACCCGCAGCAACGAACTTTTGCCGCTCCCGTTGGCGCCCGCTACCACCAGAGTCTCACCAGCGCGAACCTGGAACGAAATGCCAGCAAGCACCCGTCGCGTGCCATACTCGATAGCGACGTTGGAAACGGTCAGACACAGATAATCCGTTACGTTTGTCACACATGCTATGGTACCGCGAAAAGGTTATCCCGGCAAATCAGGTTGCTAGCGATGGTGAAGTGTTCAGGGCGTCGCGGTATCCAATGCAACCAGAACTTGCTTCGGTGTGCCGATCCAGCTGGCATCGTCTGAGCGGGGAGATGAAACACTCATCAGGCGAACAGGCAGAATGTGCAACTTCTCGGTAAATCGGTTTATAACGCAGTGCATTAGCAATTATAACCGGTAAAGGATATAAGTGCGATAATCTGTGCGATGTCGGGTCTTGGCCATACGCAACTGACGTTTTCGATGGATAGAAACTATTGACATCTTTTTGACCATATGCTATATTCACCCTGCAACTTCTGCAGATACACCCTGCTCCGCGCTCTCAAGGTAATGCCAGAAGACTGATAGAACATATCAGTGGCAAGACGTGTCTACACGTGACTTGTTTCGGGGAAGAGGCCGTAGAGGATTAGACACACAGGTTTGAAATTTGTATCTTTCCTCCCTACATGAACTTCGGAGTAAGAGCGCCCCGGTTGAGGGCTAAAGGTGTTGCTTTTTGTTTGAATTGCGCACCATTAGTTATCTTCCGATACAGACGGGAGAGTAAAGGGGGGTCTGCATGCATAGAAAGGAGAAACGCCAATGAAGACAATGAAGGCCGCCGTTGTCCACGACTTCCGGCAACCGTTGCGTATCGAGGAATTACCCAAGCCTGAGCCGGGACCCAGCGAGATCGTGGTCAAGATCGAAGCGTCAGGTCTGTGTCACACCGATATCCACGCGGCGCACGGTGACTGGCCCGTGAAACCCAAACTCCCGTTTATTCCGGGGCACGAAGGGGTAGGTATCGTTGAAAGCGTCGGAGCGGGAGTAACCAACGTGAAGGAAGGTGACCGCGTAGCAATCCCCTGGTTGGGTTATGCGTGCGGCGATTGCAAATACTGCGCTTCAGGTTGGGAAACGCTCTGCGAACGTCAGTTGAATACCGGTTATTTCCTCGATGGCGCCTATGCTCAGTATGCTAAGGCCTATGCGAAGTACGTGGGCATCGTTCCTGCGGGTGTTTCTGCACTCGATGCCGCACCGCTCACCTGCGCTGGCGTTACGACGTACAAAGCGGTGAAGGTTTCCGGGGCGCGCCCTTCGGAGTTGGTGGCTGTCTTTGGCGTTGGCGGGTTGGGGCATCTGGCGTTGCAGTATGCCAAAATTGCCGGGGCGACGGTGGCAGCGATCGACCTGCTCGATGAGCGGTTGCAGACGGCGCGCGAACTTGGCGCCGACATTACGATCAATGCTAAAACTCAGGATCCGGTCGAGGAACTGAAGAAGTGGGGCGGCGCTGATGCTGCAATCTGTGTGGCTGTTTCGCCGAAGGCGTTCGAGCAGGCTTACCGATCATTGCGACGCGGCGGGCGACTTGTGTTTGTGGCGCTTCCTGCCGATAACTACATCCAGTTGCCTATCTTCGAGACTGTGCTCAACGGTATCCACGTTATTGGCTCGATCGTCGGCACCCGCGCAGACCTGGCGGAAACGTTTGCGTTACATGCCGCTGGAAAGACGCGCGTCCTCTTTGAAACGCGCCCGCTCGATCAGGTGAACGAGGCGTTCGAGGATGTTGAGCATGGACGCAACAAGGCGCCGCGGATCGTCTTCTCTGAGTTCTGATGGAGCGTGTGAAGCGAGGGACTTGTATATGCTGGTCCCTCGCTTCTCGATTTGTAAGGTTCGTTCTATCGCTGCTGCATACGTTCTTCCTGCGATTGTCTCAATGTCCCCCTCATCTCCCAACCCCCTTCTCGCCTTGCAGTTTAAGGGCAGACGGAACGTTTGAGCAACGGGGAGGCAACGTGCAGTGTTCAATCAGATTGCAGTGCGCATACACCCTCGAACGTGTAGTCACGTAGCAAGAAAACCCGCCACGAGTACTTTACGCCTTAATCTGACCGCGATAAGCTATACCGGCACAATATACGACCGTCTTGAGCAAATGCACGCAGCTCACATGGAAAGGTGTCATGAGGGGAGAGCAGGGCAAACACACTATCGGCTACGTCGTCTTGTAGAATATCGCCGTTGACAAACACCACTTCTATAGGGTGTATCTGAGCAGAGAGGCTATAGCCGTACACAAGAGCAAAAGGCCCCGCGCTGCCAGTTCCGTATGCGTATTGGAGCATTTGCCCTAGCGAGGGAAGATCGCTCGGGTCAAATCCACTGCCCCCAACGGGATGCCATCCATCAGGAAGATGCGGATCTCGCTCGATGATCTGGCACATAAACATTCGCAGGAGTTGACCCGCCAGCGGGCCAGGTGGGTGCTGTTCGGAAGTAAATGATAGATGACGATGGACCCTCGCTCCCACTAGCGTATTCCTAAGCAGTAGACTTCATCGAAAGCTGTTCGGTACAACATCAGGGTCATCATACACTCCCTTTTCCACAAATGCTTTAGGAGATAACATTTCCGCTCCTTTCCAATCAGCACGTATGACGCCGCAACATGGTTCTCGCAACTGATGCTACGGAGTTGAGAGAACCACGCTACTGTTAATCTGCTCGCTTACGTGGTGGCAGCAACGTATTGGACAACTTATCTCAAACAAGAGCTGCTGAGCGTCATCGTTATGGTTTCCCGCATCCTTTGTGGTCCTTGGTTCACAGTGAGACAGTTGGACTGTGTTTGGGGAACATAGCGCCTCTGACCATCCTCATCCACCCAACTACCACTTGTCCAACCGTGATATATGCCGACCCCTGCGGGAGTTGCTGTTGATCGAGCGTGACAGACTTTCCGGTTCGTACATTTGTTATAAGCGTCGGAACCACCGACTTTCATTGATCCGCCTCCACCTAAGGGCGCCCATGCGATATAACCGGTTATTCCAATCTCCTTCATGGACTTGCTTCACTGGATTTCAT
>JAGHYV010000189.1 GCA_017743475.1 Roseiflexus sp.
CATCGACATCGGCGAGCAACTCGCGCGTGCGCCGCCCAAGAACGATCTCACCCGGACCTGCCAGCGCTTCGGCGCGCGCAACACCGTTGACAACAGCGCCGAGCGCTGCATAGTGCCACGAGTCGGGCTGTCCGGCGCTGACCAGAGCTACCTGACCGCTCTCCACCCCGACATGCAGATAGACGGGGAAATCGCCGACACCGGCGACACGGCACACAAAACCGTGCAGGGCGCGTTGCAGATCCAGCGCTGCACACGTGGCTGTCCGTGGATGATCAAGATCATCGAACAGCACCAGGAGCGCATCGCCGCCAAACGAAATCAGGTCGCCGCCATACGCATGGATCACATCGATCATGCGCGCAAAAACGCTATTAAGAAAATCGGTGACCAGTTCGGTGCCTTCCCGCCCAAGCACGCCAAGACGTTCCGCCAGCGCCGTCGAGCCAGAGAGATCGGCAAAGAGCAGCGACCCTTCCACCCATTGCAACCAGGGAGGGGACAGATGTTCATCCAGCGCGCGATGCACGATCCGTCGGGGCAGATAGGTTGCGATTGTCGCACGCACGGCTGCAAGATGCGCAAAGACGGAATGCAGGTCGATGCGACCGGCAGTGTGACTCAGGCGGTCATACAAATCCATCGGCAGGTAGCGCGCCAGTCGTTCAGAGGCTACCATGCTGATGTCTGCGGGTTCAGGCATGTTTTCTGCCTTTTGATGCAGTACCATACTGTGCTGGTGGAGAAAACGCGCAATACCATTTTCATTATAACGTATACAGACGTTTCAGCAGGCTATTATGCCTGTCCTGAAGCGCTCATTCCGCCGATGTGCGTAGCAGTTCGCGCGGGAAACCGCCATCAAACGCGACGACCAGCGTATTCGGTCGCAATTCGCGCTCGACATCGCCCATGCCGATCACCATCGGACGGGTGCGGGCGCCGCAACTCAGATGGATGATCGCTTCGACGTGCGGCGCCGCGATTGGCGGCTCAACCACCAGGATGCGGTCGAAGTCCGCTTCGGCGCACTGTGACGTTGCGAACAGGCGCAACTCTTCGCCAGGACGCGCGCCAGCCGCAAAACGAACCTCGCGTCCCTGGGTCTCGTTCACCGCCAGCACGCCGATCAGCGCCACGATTGCTATCGCGGTAGCGCCAACGAACAGGCGGAGGAGAGGGATGCGACTTCTCGACAGGATGTGCCACTCGACACTGTTCCCGGTACTCCTGGTTCCACCAGGCGAGATGATCCATTCGACGAGCATCGACGCCCCTGCGCCAGCCAGGAGCGCGATCACCACGACCGGCAGGTAGAGGTAGCGCGAGTCGGGCGCTGAGGTGAACGGAGCGGTAGGAGCGAGGGTCAGGATCAGCGCCAGGAAGCCGGTCAACAGGGAAGCCGCTCCTCTGCGGAGTCGCCAGCGGACGAGGAGCGCGCCTGCCCCTGCAAGCGCTACGCACGCGCCAGCGAGAGGCAACCACGCTTCCCGACCGTACTCGACGCCTGGCAGCGGCACGGCGATCAAGCCAAGACTGCGGAGCGGGTTGAGAATAACCTGGATGCCGAAACCATAGCCGCGCTCGCGCACCAGGGCGTTGCGTGCGGCGACATCGAGTGCAACAACGAGATACGCGCCGGTGACCAGAAGTGGCAGGATGAGCGGACGCCACTCCGGGCGCTGCTGCGCAGCACGCGCTGCCTGCCATTCCAGAAGCGCGAACAACGGCAGACCAATGATTGCACTCTCTTTCGTCAGCAGCGCTAGCGCTAACACCGCTGTCGCAGCAATGCACCATCCCCAACGATGCACCGACCGTTGATTGGATTCTCCGGCGCTCCACCAGCAATGCGCTGCCAGCAGGAGCCAGAGGGCGGCGAGCAGTTCACTCTGCGCCGAAACCCACACCACAGCCTCAAACGGCGCCGGATGGAGCGCTACGAAGAGCGCCGTCCCGGTGAACCCGACGATCGGCGGCAGCGGCGACGGCGCTTTGATCAGACGGTATGCCAGTGCGCCGGCGAGCACCGCGTTGAGCGTGTGCAGCGCCAGGGAAAGCATGTGAAAGGCGTGCGCGTCGAAGCCGAACAGTCGCCATTCACTCCACAACAGCAACCAGACCAGCGGACGGTAGAAGTGCGACGAAGCGCTTACATTGAAGGCGCGCGCAGCAACTGCCGACAACGACCGATCACGAACATTCAGCACCCATTGAAAATCATCGGCAGCGAATGCGCGATCAGGCACGGCGGGATACGCAACAGATACGGTCATCACGGCGACGACTGCTGTGGCGATCAGCAGCAGCGCATATCGTTGTGCGACAGGCATAGCGTGTCTGCGAATTACAGGATGCACAAGCGGTAACGCTGCTCAATCGCGCAATGCGCTGATCTGCTGGCAGAGCCAGTCGAACTGCGCCTGGTTCAGCACATAACAGGTCGCCGGTCCTTCTGCCTCGGCATGGAGCAGACCGGCAGCGCACAGAATCTTTAAATGTTGCGAAAGCGTCGACTGAGCGCGCGCCAGTTGCGCAGGCAGATGCAACTGAATCTGGTTGCCGATGCAGCGCGGATGACGTTGAACGTAGCGCACAATTGCAAGACGGACGGGATGCGCAAGCGCCCGACACGCAGCAATCAGACGATCATCGTCGGATAGTGTCGCTGTCATCATGGCAGACCTCTCTGCCACAATGTACGCTTCCCGGCGCGATATGTCAAGCGTGGCAATTGTACTGCAAGTACCTTGTCAGGTTAGAGTTTACACGTTCAACCTGCGATGCTATTATGCAGCATGGGCAAACATCAGTCCGACTTCGCCGTACACTTGGTAGTTGACGGCAACCTGCGATGCTATTATGCAGCATGGGCAAACATACACATCTATCATGAAGATTGAGACTATAAACCGGTATTCGCCCTCATGCCGTGGGGTTAATGAAGAT
>JAGHYV010000190.1 GCA_017743475.1 Roseiflexus sp.
CAGGCGTCTGTATCCGGTTGTAAAAGAACAAAATCTAACATAACAAAGCACTACGAAGCGCGTGAACCGACTTATGATTCGCTGCTGATCTGGGATCGAGATTTGAAGGTGCAACCATCCCTGGCTGTATCGTTCGAGACCCCGAATGATACGACGTACATTTTCAACCTGCGATCCGGGGTGAAGTTTCACAACGGCAAAGAACTGACTGCTGAGGATGTCAAGTTCTCGCTCGACACGATCATCAACCCACCCGGCGGGAACAATCCAGCTGCTGCATTCTTTACCAACTTTGACACAGTTGAGATCGTTGATCCGCTGACCATTCGGATTAACCTGAAGAAACTCGATCCGACGATCCCCGGATTGTTCGCCTGGTCGCGTTATACAAGCATCTTTCCTGCCGATATGCCCTCCCAGATCAATCCGGTGATCCAGGCGATCGGAACCGGTCCTTTCCGTGTCATCAGTTACACGCCCAATGCAGAAATCGTATATGAACGCTTCACGGATCACTGGAACCCGGAACAACCGAAGGTTGATCGCCTGATCTACCGCATTATTCCAGAAGAAGATGCACGTATTGCAGCGCTGCGCTCCGGTGACATCGACGGAACCGATATTTCGCCACTTGGAGCGCGTCGGCTACAGAATGACGCCGACATTACTGTTCTGAAAGGGCTGTATTCGCAGCCCAAGGTCCTGCAGTTTACCCTGAAAGGCGGCAAACCGTGGGATATCAAGGAAGTGCGACAGGCCATCAGTCTGACTGTTGATCGCCAGGAATTGATCGACAAGGTGATGGAAGGCGAAGCAGTGCTGACCGGACCGGTCGTTCCTGGATATGGCGACTGGCCGCTCAGCGAAGACGAACTTCGCACCCTCTACCGGGTTGACCTTGCGAAAGCGCGTCAGCTTATGGCACAAGCCGGGTATGCCGATGGTTTCAAAGTAACCGCGATGACCTTTGCAGGTGCTTCGAACGATAACGCCATCGTCGTTCAGGAGCAACTGCGTCAGTTGAATATCGATATGCAGATCGAGCAGATTGAGTTTGGCACGTTTGCCCAGCGTGTAACGAAGGGAGAGTTCGAGTGGTGCTTTACCGCGCGCGGGATGCGCGCCGACGTGAGCGGCTATCTGAACGATTTCCGTCGCCTGGGCATCGCCGAGCAGAACTGGTTCCCCGCATGGCAGAATGCGGAACTCAACGAGGCGTATGACGCTGCTATGGCAACGCTTGACCAGACGAAGCGGCGTGAGTTGATGCAAAAAGTTCAACGCATCGTCATCGATGAGGCGCCGCATCTGTATCTCTACCAGGATTACCGATTCTCAGCCGTGCGAAAACGGGTGCAGAATTACTATGTCGCCTTTACAACATTCCGTCCTGCGCTGCGCGAAATATTCGTCACGGCGTGAAATCTATCGGACTGGATCATGAACCGCTATGTGCTGCAACGCCTTGCGCTGGTCATCCCGACAGTAACGGGGGTTTCACTCATCATTTTCGCCCTTATGCGCCTGTTGCCAGGGGATGTCGTCGATATTCTCTTCGGCGGCGATACGCAGGCTGATCAGCGGACTCTCGATCAGATTCGTGAGAATCTGGGTCTCAATCGTCCTCTGGCGATGCAGTATCTGGAGTGGATCGGCGGATTTCTGCGCGGCAATTTTGGCGTGTCGATGCGAACCGGCATTCCGGTGGCGGAAAGTATCGCCCAGGGAATGCCGGTCACACTGCAACTGGCGGTGATGGCAATCTTTTTTGCGTGCCTGTTTGCCATTCCATTGGGGATCATTGCAGCCGTGCGTCGCAATGGGGTCATTGATATGCTGACGCGCATTGTTGGGTTGATCGGTCTCTCATTTCCGGCTTTCTGGCTGGCAACGATGTTTCTGCTTATCAGTTCGACTATGTTTCGCTGGACGCCGCCACTCGGATGGGTATCGCCCTTTGTGGATTTTGGGCGCAATATGCAGATTATGCTGGCGCCAGCGCTACTGCTGGCGCTTCAGCCAATGGCGATTATCATGCGCATGACCCGCGCATCTCTTCTGGAGGTTTTGCGCCAGGATTATATTCGCACGGCATATGCGAAAGGATTGCACGATCGTCTTGTGCTCTTGCGGCATGCGCTGCAAAATGCATTCATTCCGGTGCTGACGGTGATCGGGGTGCAGTTCGGTGTGCTGATGGGTGGTTCGGTCATTATCGAGCAGATTTTTTCACTGCCCGGCATTGCGTTCCTGCTTATCAACGGCATTTACAATCGCGATTATCCGCTTGTTCAGAGCACCGTGCTGCTCCTTTCACTCATTTTTGTTCTTGTCAATCTGGCAGTCGATCTCCTCTACAGTGCCGTTGATCCACGGATTCGCTATGACTAGCCCATCAGCCATAACCGATACGCATACCGGAAATCCGGCGATTCGTCACCGCCGAACCCTGCCGTTTATCGCTGCGTTGAGCCGCAACATACCCGGTGTTGTGGGTCTGGTCATTATTGCGCTCATTGTGCTGACGGCGATCCTGGCGCCGATCATCAGCCCGTACAGTCCGACGGCTCAGGTGTCGCGGCGCCTGCTCGAACCGGGTGCGCAGTACCTGCTCGGCACGGACGAGTTCGGACGCGATATCCTGTCACGAGTGATCTATGGCTCACGCATTTCGCTGTACGTCGGAGTGGTTTCGGTTGGGCTGTCGCTGGTATGTGGCAGCACGATGGGATTGATTGCCGGGTATGTTGGCGGTCGGGTCGATACCCTGCTGATGCGCCTGATCGACATGCTCTTTGCCATTCCAAGCCTGGTGCTGGCGATTGTTATCGCCGGTCTGCTGGGTCCGAGCCTGACGAACGCGATGATTGCGATTGGGATTGTCTATTCGCCTATCTATGCGCGCCTGGTGCGGGGCGAAATGCTTGCAG
>JAGHYV010000191.1 GCA_017743475.1 Roseiflexus sp.
ACCGGAGAAGCAGCTGCCTATGAGGCGATTCCCGATGGGGGGACGGATAAGAAGGTGATTATCCCGCTGGTCGCCAAGCGCCTTCCAAATGGCTTCTCGACGGCGGTGACTATCCAGAACCTGAGCAGCTCACCTGCAAATGTGACTTTGAGGTACACTCCGTCCAGTGGCTCTGCGTCAGTTCCAACTATAAATACGACCATTCCGGCTAACGGCAGCCTGATCCAGAATCATCGCATTGAGGCAGGGCCCGGAGCCGTTCCGCAACTTCCTAACGGTTGGGTTGGCACATTGACGGTGGAGTCCAACACCCCCGTTAATGCCTTTGTCCAGCTCACTTTCCAGAGATCCATCAATCCCAATTTGCCAAGAGGGGACAACTTTATGGCTCATAACGCCTTTACTCAGCCATAACGATAACCTTTCAAAGGACGGGCCGGCCGGTTCTGCATTGCAGATGCCACGGCCGGTTCGTCCTTTTCCATTTCTTTCGAATGTTGCCGGATAAGCCATAACGTTGAGATGCCGACGTTTACTTACTTGCGGCGGGTCAAGGACGTGGTCCTCGCAGGAAATGGTGGCTCTGGCTGTGTTCTGGAACACAAGGAGGCTGTGATGAAATCATACGTGGGGGCTTTGAGACTGCTTGTGTGTTTGCTCATCCTTGCGGTTTCTGCCTGCGCTGCACCTTCCTCTACCGAATCCCCCTCTCCGACTGGATCGCCTCGTGGAGAACCCTCCCCCGTGCAAGGTGAGCCTTTGCCTGTCTCTTCCCAGGATCCGCCTGAACCCGGTCCCGGTAAAGCCGCAATAAGCGGCGTTCTCTACACATTTACCGGTAAAGGTCCTATTCCAGGGACTCTTTTCTACCTGACCCCTGCCGGGGATCAGTCTACGCCCCCTCCTGCACTGATGGGTATTCGGGAAGAGAATAAGGACGTCAGTGGTCAGTCTGATAACCAGGGGAGAATCGTTTTGAACAACATTCCGCCCGGACGTTACTACCTCGCGGTCTGGGCGCCGTATAACTGGATTCTGGCGGTTGAGTCAGATGCGGACTCAACCCCGCGCCTGATCGTATTGGAACCTGATCAGCGTGTCAATCTGGGGGTAATTTATCTCTCCTGGCCATAAGTCAACAACAGGCATGCGTACTTCGTTCGACTGTTCCTCAGAGCATGATCAAAAACGAACATCTCGGATAAAGCCGACTCAAGAGCATTGCGATCAAACCAAGATAAAGAAAGGATTCACTCGATTCTGGATTGCGATTGTATTCTTTACTCACCAAACGATGGCGTCCCGCCCGCGCAATTGAGCGTTCTACCACCCATCGCTTCGGGATGACGTCACATCCCTTTTGTCCAGGCGGTTTTTCAATGATATTCAGGCGTATCGCCGTGTTCTGGTGCAGCCATTCGTCTCACTCCTGTTTCTATCCTTCATCCACCCGAATCTCGTGCATCCGGGGAAATGCGTGATGATGTGCGGCTAAAAGCCATTCTGCGCCTGTGGTATCTGAAATGTCCGCCGGACGGACGAGCACACGCACCAAGAACCCATTCGTATCAACCCAACATTGCCGTTTGCGCCCGTTGACCTTTTTTTCCCCATCATAGCCGCGTTCTCTGCCTGCTTCGGTCGTTTTGACGGATTGGGAGTCCAGGACGCTGATGGATGGCTCCGGGTCGCGGTCCGGCGCTTGTTGCGCCAGTTTCCGCGGTGTATCATTGATGTTGATGAAGGTTCCGTCACGATTCCGTTTGTCGAAATCGTACCGAACCGAACGCATCGGCGGAACATCGTTCGGACGCATGCGCCATTGGCAGCCGGTGCGATGGTTGTCCAGCAGGGCGGTAACGATCGCGCGGCGATCAATGTCGGTCGGACGGCCGCCGTGATTATCATCAATATTTATACACCCAGGCTGTAAATGTAAAACGTTTCCCCCACACTCACCCCGCCGCAAACCCGCGTGTAAAGTGTAAAACGTTTCTCCGGCGCTGCTCGCTCGCTGGCGCGCTCCGGGCTTGCGCCCTTCGCGCGCGCGCCTAAGCACCCTGACGCCCCTACCGCGCGCACCGTCCGCTGGCGCGTATTGTGGCGCGCGCTGACATGCCCGTACCCGCCCGCAGCATCGTTCGCGCCCAGGTTCTGCCAGCGCCTGGCCACGCCCTGGCGCGCAAGCCGCCCGCGCCTGCCTTGCGCGATCACATCCCCACAGCTCTACCGGCGCGCGCACCGTCCGCTGGCGCGTATTGTGGCGCGCGCTGACGTGCCCATACCTGCCCGCAGCATCGTTCGCGCCGATCTGGTACGACCGCGTAGGAAGCCCACAGAGACGCCGAAACCGCCAACCCGTAGGGAGATACGGGCAGGCACGCTTTCGCTTCTTTACAGACCTTTACAGACGTTTACGGAATGGAGTAGGACGAGCGTCCTTTTTGCTGATGTGCGGCGTGGCGCTGCGCTTGTATCATTCGCGGCGCTGGACTCTACCGACCGACACACGCCGTGGCACGTGATGCCCGTACCGGTCTTGCTGCACCGTGGCAGGATGCGCCGCTCTGATCCTGCGCGCAGACGCTTCTGATCCTTCGGATCATTCGCTCCGCCACGCCGCACCTCACTTGCTTGCCAGTACCGTACCCGAACGCCCCTACCGGCGAGATAGGAAGATATGGGTGCGGATAAGGCAGGGGTTTAGAACATTTGTTCGCCCTCGTCTAAACCGGTTTCGCCGTACCGTTCCGTTTGCCCGCGCTGGCGCAGCGTCATTGATTTCGTTGCGTCGGGGAGATGCAGGGAGATGCAGAGAGATGCTGGCGCGTCAAGCGAAGCGGGGAAACCGACCGCATTCTGTACGGCAATTTTCAGACAATCGCGCGAAAAACGCTTTACACTTTCGACCGGAAATTGCGCCC
>JAGHYV010000071.1 GCA_017743475.1 Roseiflexus sp.
GTTCCGCCCTCGCCCACGCCGGTGACGCCTACCCCGACCGCTACCGAAGGTCCAACGGTGACGCCGACAAATACGCCACAACCGCCAACAGCAACCAGTACGCCAACAGCAACCAGTACACCCCAACCGCCGACGGCAACCAGCACACCGACGGCAACGAGTGCACCAACTGCCAATCCATCGAACCGCCAGCCGTGGTTGCACATCCCCGGAACCTGCCCGGCATCTGTCGAAGGCGCAGTATTTACGATTGTCGGGCAGAACTGCGGCGGTACGGGAACGAGTTTTGACACGTCGGAGATCTTCCCGCCGATGGTGCTGCGCGATAATGCTACCCCGTCGCTGCCGTGCGAGAATGGACGCACCAGCGGCGTCTGCTACCGTATGTGGTACGTTGGTGTGGACGGGAACGGCACGCGCCGTATCGGGCATGCCCTATCGCCGGACGGCATCACCTGGACACGCTACATCGGCTCCGGAGTCGGCGGCAGCGTCTTCGGACCGTCGGGCGTTGCTGGCGACTTCGATAGCAATGGCGTCACGACGATGTATGTTGTGCGTGATGGGAACATGTTCCACATGTGGTACAGCGGCTTCGGCAACACCGGCGCGATTGAAGGTATCGGGTATGCAACATCGCCGGATGGCATCAACTGGACGCGCGTACCGGGCACTGCTGGAACCGCTCCGCCGAACCGCAACGCCGTTCTTGTCGAGCGCGGCGGTGCCAGTGATTTCGATCAGGATTACATCGTCGCACCGTCGGTCCTAATCGACGAAGCAACCCCCGCCCTGCCCTGCGAAAATGGGCGCACTAGCGGACGTTGCTTCCGTATGTGGTACGAAGGCGTCAATAATGTTGGCGCCTATGCGTTCGCTATCGGGTATGCCGTGTCGCCCGACGGGATCAACTGGACGCGGGTACTCGGCAGCAGTGGCGGCGGCGCCGTTTTTGCGCGTATCAACAACTTCACTGACTTTGACAGCAACAGTGTTGGGGTTCCAACCGTGATCAAGGACGGCGCATTCTTCCGCATGTGGTATGAAGCGAAATCATACGCGAGGCCCGATTTCTCGACCGGGTATGTTGTCTCAACCGATGGCATCAACTGGGTGCGCCCAATACCGAACGATCCGGTCTTCACTGGTGCCGATGATCCTGGCACATTTTCACCAGATGGCGTATGGGCAGCGCGGGCGCTCAAACTGGGTAGCAGTTACCGTAAGTACTACACGGTCAGCACACGACCGAACGCTCAACGCTTTGGGCTGGCGCAGATGACCCCTGGCACGCCGCTTGGCTCGATTGCACTGAATGCGTCTGGCGACCTGTATACGCTCAGTTTTACGACTGCGTCCTTCATCCCGGCTGGCGGCAGCGTTCTGATCACCCTGCCACCGGATGTCAATTTTGCGCAGGTGACTCCCGGTGCAATTAGCGGTTTCGGCGCGGGCGCAACACTAGAAGCAGATCCGGCGGCAGTCACCGATGCGGCATCTGGCGGCGCGGCGCGCGGTGCGCTCCTTATTCGCCTGCCCAATGGCGCGCCTGTGGGACCGAAGATGGTGCAGTTCAATCTCGCCACGCCGCCTCCTTCGACTGCGCCGCTGCTGGTGCAGACATTCGATCTGCGCGAGGTGCTGGAATATGGCGAGGTAATGATGAACGGCACGCCGCCGCCTGCCACGCCGACCGCCACGCCGCTGCCGCCCACCAGTACGCCGACAACAACGCCGAGCGCCACGCCGCTGCCGCCGTCGGCGACCGCAGGACCAACCGCCACGCCCGTCCCGCCCACCAGCACGCCGACTGCTACGCCGGTCCCGCCCACCGGTACGCCAACTGCCACGCCGCTGCCGCCATCAAACAGCGCGCTGCGTTTCGACGGGGCGAATGATGAGGTGCGCGGCGGACTGATCGCCGGGCTGGACGGCGCGCAGACCATCGAACTCTGGCTGCGCCCCGCGACCGGCGGGCAGGATAGCGTTATCCTCGCCACCACTGATGATATCACCGGTTGGGCGCTGGAACTAAACGGCGGGCGCGCCACCTGGTGGGTCGCCTCAACCGCTGGCTGGCGTGCGGCGCAACACCCGACGGCGCTGCTCGCCAATACCTGGTACCACGTTGCAGTGACCTACGACGGGACAACCGCGCGGGTATTCGTCAACGGCGTCCCTGGACCGGCGGCGACCATCGGCGCAATCACCCAGGGACCATTCTTCCGCATCGGCGGCTTTCCTGGCTACGGCTTCTTCAACGGCGATGCCGATGATGTGCGCATCTCGAATGTCGTGCGCTATACCGGCACGTTTACGCCGCCGTCGTCTACGAGCCTGACGACTGACGCAAATACGCGCGCGTTCTACCGTTTCAATGAGGGGAGCGGGCAGACCACAGCTGATGCTTCAGGAAATAGCTACAATCTAACGCTCGGCACAACGGCGAATGCCGACAGCGCCGATCCGACGTGGGTGGCGTCAACCGCGCCATAAGGACATTCACGCTCCCGTAGATGCAGTGATCTACGGGAGCGCGTTCGTCATTTCGACAGGTTATGGTTTCTCGAGCACTGCTGCAATCGCTCGCTCGATATCGAGGTCTGGTCCTGTACCGCCAAGCCACGCGAGAAACTCGACGTTCCCTGCCGGTCCCAGGATGGGTGAGCGTTTGAGACCATGTGGTTGCACGCCAATGGCGGCAGAGAACGTCAGCACCTGACGAAGCACGTCTGCATGCACCGATGGGTCGCGCACAACACCGCCTTTCCCGACCTGCGCCGGTCCTGCTTCGAACTGCGGTTTGATTAGTGCAACAATCCAGGCATCCGGGCGGATCAGGCGCTGCACAGCGGGGATCACCAGTTTCAATGAGATGAACGATACGTCAATCGTGGCGCAATCGGCAAAGACCGGATCAGACGCGCCTTCGAGGGGGGGCAATGCTTCCAGGTAGCGAATGTTGGTGCGTTCGATCACAGTCACTCGCGGATCCTGGCGCAACCGCATATCGATCAAGCCATACCCGACATCCACTGCATACACACGCGCAGCGCCGCGCTGCAACAGCACATCAGTGAAGCCGCCGGTCGAGGCGCCGACATCGAGCGCAGTGCAATTCGCCGGAGAAAGAGCAAAGGCATCGAGCGCATGCGCCAGTTTGTACCCGCCGCGACTGACATATGGCAGTTTGCCAGCGAGTTCGATCTCAGCATCCTCAGGCACGAGTTCGCCAGCTTTGAGCCGGACGACGCCGTCTACTCGCACCTTGCCAGCAATGATCAACGCCTGTGCACGGGCGCGCGTCTCCGCCAACCCGCGTTGCACCAGCAGATGATCGAGCCGGACCTTCTTTGCCACTACGTCTCACGCTCCAGACGACGCAGTTCTGCCTCCATTTGCGCAATGTAGGCATGCAACCAGGCAGGCGCATCCTTCCCCGCTTCGTCCCGCCGCGCTTTCAGGCGCGCAAGATCGGCGCGGCGCTTCGCCAGGTCCGCCTTGGGGCGGGGCGGCGGCGCAGGCGGCGGCACGGGCAGGGTTGCCAGGTGATTGGCGACAATGCGCGAAACCAGTACGGAAAGTGTGGTTTTATGCGTGGCAAGGTAGGTCTCGAATGCCTGTCGCTGTTCAGGAGTGAGATAGATGCGCATATGGATCGGTTCACCATCTACTCCATCCATATCCGACGACAACTGCGAGAGGGGGTGTTCCGCGAGAATCTGCGAAACAACATCAGGGGGATTACTGCGACGCTCCCGCACCAGATGTTCCAGACGCGCCCGGTTTTCAGGCGAAAGGTACAGGCTGGTCTGTAAGGTGAACAGTCCCCGTCGCTCGGTCATCGTCTTCTCCTTTCGATACACTATGCGACCACGCCGGTCGACCGAAGCGTCGCAATCTCGTGCTGTTCGTAGCCAATTTCCGCCAGAATCTCGTCGGTATGCTGTCCCAACAGCGGTGGTGGACGACGGATTGAAGGCGGAGTTGCCGAGAGGTGGTAGGGCGGGGCAACGACACGGATCGCGCCAGCTGTCGGGTGCTCGATGGTCACAACGCTCCCCAGCGCCTGCACCTGCGGGTTGGTGAACACCTGCGCCAGGTCGTACACCGCGCCGCACGGCACACCGGCAGCGTTTAATCTTTGCTCAATGTCGGCGACGCGCAACGATGCAAATACCGGTTCGAGCCGCGCATTCAGTTCGGCGCGATGCGCCAGGCGCGCCACATTCGTGCGAAAACAGGGATGATCACGCAGGTCGGCAAGATCAAGCGCATCACAGAAGCGCACCCACAGATCATCCGTGCCGACGCCGAGCGTGAAATAGCCGTCAGCAGCGCGATACACCCCATACGGCACAATCGATGGATGCTGATTGCCTGGTCGTTCCGGCGCGCGGCCAGTAGCGAAATAGTTGCCTGCCTGATAGGTCAGCATCGCCAGTTGCCCTTCCAGGAGCGACGTGTCCACCCGTTGCCCTTCGCCAGTACGTGCGCGGTGGTAGAGCGCCGCCAGAATGGCATATGCTGCGAACATTCCTGCCATAATATCGGTGATTGCAATCCCAACTCGCATTGGCGGTCCATCGGGTTCACCGATCAGACTCATCAGGCCGCCCAACCCCTGTGCAATCTGATCATACGCAGCGCGCTCCCGATCAGGTCCGACCTGACCAAAGCCAGAGATCGAGCAGTACACTAGATCAGGACGAATGGCGCGGCATGCATCGTAACCGAACCCGTGCCGATCCAGTGTGCCGGGAACGAAGTTTTCCAGCAGCACATCACAGCTGGCGATCAAGCGACGAAGAATCGCAGCGCCGCGCTCGTTGCGAAAGTCGAGCGCCAGACTGCGCTTGTTGCGATTGACACTGAGAAAATAGACACTTTCACTACCCTGGAATGGCGGTCCCCAGGCACGTGTGTGGTCGCCGATGCCCGGTTGTTCGACTTTGATCACATCAGCGCCAAGGTCGCCAAGCATCATGGAACAGAAGGGACCCGCAAGTGCGCGGCTCAGGTCTAGGACGCGCAATCCTTCGAGCGGTAGGGGCATATGTTCCCCATAAGCGCAGACATGGCGCGATTTCTGGCGATGTCTCTTGTTGCATAGTATTATACCATGCAGCATGGCACGCCACCTAACAGTCCGTTCACAGACACCTGGAACCTGATCGTTTCAGCGCGAGTGGTGTATGACGGAAATCTTAACAACCATCGCAGCGTTGCAACGAGCGTTAGCAGATGCGCCGCAGCGTCCATTTCTGCTGTTTGAAGGACGCGCCTACTCCTACGCTACCGTTGCCGCAGCCGCTTCTCGCTGGGCGACCCACCTGCGCGCCGCCGGCGTTGAACGCGGTGACCGCGTCGCACTGTATCTGGAGAACAGCCCGGCATTCGTGGCCGCATACCTGGGCGCTCATATGATTGGCGCAATTGTGGTATTGATCAATACGCAGTACCGTTACACCGAACTGCGCCATATCCTGAGCGACTCAGAAGCGCGCGTGATCATCGTTGGCAATCAGACCCACGCTGATCTGGTCTGCCAGGCGCAGGAAGACGCCAGGACTATTCGCGCCGACGCGGTTGTTCTGGAGGGAACGGGCGATATGCCTGATTGGACAACGGCGCCCGCACCGCACGATATTGCGCTCCTCGGATATACATCAGGCACAACTGGACGCTCCAAGGGAGCAATGCTCACCCACGCCAACCTGATGGCGAATAGTGCGGCGGTCACACGTGCCTGGCATTGGACCGAACGGGATCGGCTGCTACTAACGCTGCCGCTGTTCCACATTCACGGTCTTGGAGTAGGGTTAAACGGTACACTCTTCACTGCCAGCACAGTCGATCTGCGGCGCGGTTTCGATGCGGTTGACGTGCTCGATACCCTGGCGCGGGGCGAGACGACGATGTTCTTCGGGGTGCCGACCATGTATACCCGCCTGATCACCGAAGCACGACGGCGGCTGGCAGAAGGAGCGCCGTTTCGCGTCGATGCGGTTCGCCTGTTTGTCTCCGGTTCGGCGCCGCTCACCCCGCGAACCTTCGCCGAATTCGAGGAACTGTTCGGTCAACGCATCCTGGAACGCTACGGAATGACCGAAACTATCATGAACCTGACCAACCCCTATGATGGCGAACGTCGCCCCGGAACGGTCGGCATGCCGTTTCCGGGTCAGGAAGCGCGGATCGTCGATGTGCGCACCCGTCAACCGCTCCCCGATGGCGTCATCGGCGAAATTCAGGTGCGCGGTCCGAATGTGTTCGCCGGATATTGGCGCAACCCGCAGGCAACCGCCGAAGCGTTCGATGCCGATGGGTGGTTCAACACCGGTGACCTGGGCTGGCGTAGTGCCGATGGCTATTTTGTTATCACCGGGCGCGCCCGTGAACTGATCATCAGCGGCGGGTACAATATCTATCCGCGCGAAGTCGAGGAAGTGTTGCTTGACCACCCCGCCGTCGCCGAAGTTGCTGTTGTCGGGTTGCCCGACCCGGAGTTTGGTGAACAGGTAGTGGCGGTGGTTGTGCCGACAGCGCAACCGCGCGATGGGCTGGAACAGGAGTTGATCGACTGGTGCCGCGCGCGCATGGCGAGTTATAAAAAACCGCGTCGGGTCATTTTCGTTGCAACGCTACCGCGCAACGCGCTAGGCAAGGTGCAGAAACATCTTCTGCAACAGCAACTTCAGGAAGCGTGATGCGTTGATTAACGCTTGCCGTGCGCAGCACGGTATGCCCGTTGCTCTATCGACGCCTCTGGCGATCCTGGAATATTTGCCGGGCATAACCGGAAAGGATGCTCCCCAATGAACTACGCTGATCTGGCTGCTGAATTGCGTGAATGCGTCAGGGGTGATGTACATACTGATGCAATCTCGCGCGCCATCTATGCGACTGATGCCAGCATCTATCAGATTGAGCCGCTGGGGGTGGTGTTGCCCAGAGACGAAGAGGATGTTGCAGCGGTCGTGCGCCTAGCGCGCCTGCGGCGGCTGCCGATTCTGCCGCGCGGGGGCGGTACGAGCCTGGCGGGGCAGGCAGTGGGGCGCGCCATCCACCTCGATTTTACCCGCTATATGAACCGTCTGCTGGAGGTCAACGTCGCCGAACAGTGGGCATGGGTCGAGCCGGGAATCATCCTCGATCAGTTGAATGCAGAAGTGGCGCCGCACGGTTTGATGTTTGCACCCGATGTTTCGCCGTCGAACCGCGCAACCATCGGCGGGATGATCGCCAACAACTCGTCTGGCATGTATTCACTCGTCTATGGCAAAACCATCGACCACGTGCTGGAACTGAAGGTGATGCTGTCCGATGGCAGTATCACTACCTTTCGACCGCTCGATGAAACGGAATTGCATGCCAGGCTGAGCAACCCCGAACTTGAAGGGCGGATCTACCGCACAGTTGCACGGCTGGCGCGCGACCATGCCGAGGAGATCGTGCGGCGCTATCCCAAAGTGCTGCGGCGCGTCGGCGGCTACAATCTCGATGCGTTCGTGCCGGTCGTCGAAGATGGACAGACTCGCTACGGCGTCATGTTCGGTTCGCGTTCACCCGACCGACGGTTCAACATGGCGAACATGATCGTCGGCTCGGAGGGCACGCTGGCGATAGTGCTGGCGGCACGGCTGCGCCTTGTTCCCCGTCCCAAACATACCGCCATTGCGATTCTGGAGTTTGCCACGCTCGATGCTGCGCTCGATGCGGTCGTTCCCTGTCTAGAGTGCGAACCTGCTGCCGTCGAATTGATAGATGACATGCTGCTCGACCTGACGCGCAAGTCGTACGAATACGCGCAGTATCTGGCGATGTTTGTGCAGGGAACGCCGGGTGCGCTGTTGCAGGTGGAGTTCTTTGGCGAAACCAGCGACGACGTGCGTGCGCACCTGGATTGCCTGGAACAGCGTCTGCGGGGGCATTACCAGGCAATGACTCCTGTGTTCACCGCTGAACGCAAACGCGCAGTACTGGCGGTACGCAAGGCGGGTCTGCCGCTGCTCCTGTCGCTCTCACCCGACCTGAAACCCGAAACGTTTGTTGAAGACTCCGCCGTTCCGCCGGAGAAATTGAACATCTATCTGCGCCGGTTCCGCGACATTTGCCACGCGCACGGGGTGCGGGTCGCCTTTTACGGGCACGCCAGCGTTGGCGTCATTCACGCCCGCCCGCTCCTCAACCTGAAGGATGCCGGGGATGTGCGCAAGATGCGCGCAATTGCCGAACAGATCAAAGACCTGGTGATCGAATTCGGCGGGGCGCTCTCCGGCGAGCATGGCGACGGGATGCTGCGGGCTGAGTTCAACCGCGAGTTGTTCGGCGATATCCTCTACGAAGCCTTTCGCGAGATCAAGCATACGTTCGACCCCTACGACATTCTCAACCCCGGCAAGATCGTTGAAGCGCCGCCGATGGATGCCAACCTGCGGTACGGTGCATCGTACCATCCGATCCAGTTGCATACCCACTTTCGCTTCAGCGATACCGGCGGCATCGTCGGTGCGGTTGAGTTGTGCAATGGCAACGGTCTGTGCCGCAAAGTGGCGGGTGGCACGATGTGCCCCAGTTACATGGTGACGCGCGACGAAGAACATTCGACCCGCGGGCGTGCCAACGCGCTGCGGATGATCTTTTCCGGAGCGCTTCCGCTCGACGCACTCACCAGCACGCGCATGAAAGAAGTGATGGACCTGTGTCTGGAGTGCAAAGGGTGTACCGGCGAATGCCCATCACGGGTCAATATGACCCGCCTGAAGTCCGAGTGGCTCTCGATCTACTACGATCGCCATGGCATTCCGCTGCGATCACGACTGTTCGGCAACATTCGTACCATTAACGAACTTGGCAGTCGGATTGCGCCGCTGGCGAACCGTGCGCTGGCGCTGCCATTCGTCCCCTGGCTCACCGAACGTCTGATCGGCGTCAGCCGCCACCGTCGTCTGCCACCATTTGCCGATCAGCCGTTCCACCGCTGGTTCGAGAACCGACCGGCGCCAGTCGGCGCTGATCGTCCGTCAGTCGTACTCTTCCCTGACACATTCGCCGACTATAACGACCCGCACATTGCGCAGGCTGCGGTGCGCGTGCTGGAGGCGGCAGGGTACCGCGTGCTCCTGCCAACGCGCCGCATCTGCTGCGGACGTCCGCAGATCTCAAAGGGACTACTAAAGGAAGCAAGGGCACTGGCGCAGCGTCAGATCAACGCCCTGGGACCATATGCCGCAGCAGGCATCCCGATCATCGGTCTTGAACCAAGCTGCGTCTTGACCTTCCGCGATGAGTATCCCGACCTGCTGGACGATCCTCGCACTGCAACACTGGCGCAGACGTCGTTTCTGTTCGACGAGTTTCTAGCGCGTGAGGTTCGCACTGGTCGTGCGACGCTACGTTTCAGGCAACCGGATCAGGCGCCACGCAGGTATTTGTTCCACGGCCATTGTCACCAAAAGGCGCTGATCGGCTGCCAGCATGCGCTGGCGCTCCTCCGCATGATCCCCGGTGCAGAGGTGCATGAAGTCGATAGCGGATGCTGCGGCATGGCCGGTTCATTTGGCTACGAAGTGGAACATTACGCTATTTCACAGAAGATTGGCGAGCGCGTGCTCTTCCCGGCTATCCGTTCGTTGCCTGTCGACACAACGATTGTAGCGATGGGAACCAGTTGCCGCCAGCAGATCGCTGATGGAACCGGAAGACGCGCTGATCACCTTGCTGTAGTATTGGCTGACGTTCTCGAAGAGTAGCGATACCAAGACTCAGTACAATCTGTTTCTACTCTTGATATGTATCGCCCTGCGTGCTATGACTCCGGCGCTATCAAAAAAATTGAAGCGAGGAAGCGACCTCCGGCGTCTCTGACGCCCAAACTAATATTCTAGAAAGTAAGCAGCGCAGTCGGCGTGCGGTGATCGGCAACGATGATCCACGTACTGTAGACTGTTTTCATTTGACAACTCACGTCGGAATCCCATCCCATCACGCTTCGTAGCGAAGGGCAACAACAATATGATTGCCGAACTCAAACGTCTGATTGAGCTAGCTGTGACTGCGCTCCGCCACCCAGCGCCATGCACGCTTGCCCACTTCGCACGCAATCTCCTGGCTTCCTTACTGCGATTGCGCATGTGCGCAGTGAAGCCGAATGCGCGCACGGTTGCACACACCTCCTCATAGTCCAATTACACGCCCTGCGGCTGCTCCTCCGTCGGCGCCGGTCGCTCTACGACAATGCCCATTGCACACACCAGTTTTATGTCGTGGCGATTGGCGCTGTCAATTGCCACATCGATGGGCACACTATGCACCCTGGTCAGCAACGACCATTTGACGCCCACTTTCCCGCGGTCGGATTGGGACCGGTTGTTTTCCCCTTCCAGCGGCGCCTTGGTCACTGCTCCGCTCATCCTTAGCCAGTCCCAGTCGATGCCCTTCAGTTCATCAAACTGTGCGACGTCGACATGCCCTGGGTTCAGGAACATGCCAGCGGCGACCCATTTGTTTGGTGTGCGCGCACGCGGGCACTTGTTGGTTCAGTACTCATATCACAAGGTATGCCAGTTTTTCGGATAGGCTCTAAGTGCTTTGTGTTCGATGAAAGTGGCATACAATGAGCAGGATGCCTGTGTGCTCACACGGGCGAAGACGCTTGCGCTCTCAGGGGATGCTTGCGCTCCCATTCCATTGTCTACGCTCCCGGCGTGCACCTCGCAGTACCCCTACTGTTGGAGCATCCGCCGGTACAGCGCCTGCTGGCGGGCGATTGCGGTGCGATAGCGGCTATAGTTGTCGGGATTGGGAACAAAACCGACAGCACCTGTTGTAGTGTCGCGCTCATCTACCACCACACCAAGCGCATCGAGCGCCAGGATTGCCGCGCCTCTGGCGCTGACTTCGGGTTCTGCGGCGACGATGAGCGGTCGCCCAAGTACGTCAGCAATGATCTGCATCCAGGCGGGCGATGCTATCAGTGCGCCGCCTCCGGCAATGAAAGCGGAAGGGGTGACGCCAGCCTGCTCAATCTGCTCCAGGATCAGCGCAAACCGGTACGCGACAGATTCCATGCTGGCGCGCAGGATTTCGAGCGCCGTTACTCCTAACGATAGACCAGTGATCACAGCCCGGACATCGCCACCCCAGCCAGGGCTGCGTTCGCCCGCCCAAAACGGCAGGATGGTCAACCCGTGACCATCGGGCGGAAGCACGGACAGTGCCCGATCAAGCACATCCGGGTCCTCATCGATCCGCAGCGTGTCCCGCAGCCAGGCAATGACATTGCCGCCCTCACTGGTCGCGCCACCAAGCAGTGCACGGTGACGATCAATGCGATAGCACCAGAGACCGTCAGGCACCTGCGCTACGTTTGGAAGCGTGATGCGCAACGCTCCGGTCGTGCCAACCGTCAGCGCAGCGCGAGTTGGTCCACTGCAACCGCTGCCGATACTGGCAGCCGCGCCGTCACCGATAGCCGGGAACCACGGCACATCCGCCAGTTCCGCCCAGCGCGCTGTATGCTCAGGGATTAGCCCTTGGATAGGCATATCCCGATCCACGAGCGGCGCCAGTTGTCCGGGGCGAATACCCAGTTCGCCAAGCAACCGCAGATCCCACGACAGGAGCGCCCGGTCGAGCAGCCCGGTCCAGGAAGCGGCAGAATAACTAATGCGCCGTCGCCCAAAGAGGCGCAACTCAAGGTAGTCGCCGAACGTCGCCCAGGACGCAGCCTGGCGGAAGATCGCCGGGCGTGTGCGTCGCAGCCAGGCAAGTTGCGCGGGCCAGTAACTGGTGCGCAGGAGGCAGCCAGTGCGCTGGTGGATCTCGTGTTCGTCGAGACGCGCTTGCAGTGCGGCTGCGTCCTGCGCGCAGCGCGTATCGGCATAGGTAAAGACCGGTGTGAGTGGAACACCGTCATGGTCGAGTGCCACGAGGGTAGGCGCCAGGGTTGTTACGGCAACGCCAGCAATAGCGTTGGGTGAGATAAGATCGATGGATTGCGCGAGCGCGCCATCGAGGCACC
This sequence comes from Roseiflexus sp., assembly GCA_017743475.1. Taxonomy (GTDB): domain Bacteria; phylum Chloroflexota; class Chloroflexia; order Chloroflexales; family Roseiflexaceae; genus Roseiflexus. Next base: position 12,026 of record JAGHYV010000071.1, read on the forward strand.
GCCCCACTGCATCGAACAGTTCCGCTGCGTCGATCTCTGCAGCGCCGTCAGACGACACGCGCAACGCCAGCGGCTCGCGTGCGTCAATGCTGCTTACTCGCCTTCCCTGTGCATCAAATACAAATGCGCGCACCGAAGAGGTGCCAATATCGAGCGAGAGAACAAACGGCGGCGCAGCGTCTTTCAATGTCATAAGCACAGCGGTTGTGAGACAACTCACACCAGCGTTAGGAACGCGATAGCAATCACGAGTGCGGCAACTGCCAGACCAGCAATCACCTGACCTGGCGTATGGTTGCGGGTGCGCACTCGCGCCCAGGCGACGGCTGCGGCACACACCCAGCACACGATCCCCAAAATGTTCGAGTACATGAGCGCCAGAGTGGCGAGTGCGCCGATTGCCGCCCCGTGCATGCTGATCTTCCATGTCAGATTGATCAGGCCGCAGATGACGCCGATGCCGAGCATGCCAACCGTCAGCGCCAGAAAGGGACGCGGCGCGCCGAACGTCAACAGTAGCCCGATCGTCAGCAGCACGGATACGATGCCGAAAAGGTACAATTCATTGCGCTCGTGGCGCACCGACACATCGGCATCGCTGAACCCGCCCTGACGCAAACGCACCAGGTAGTATAGCAATGATGGCACCGTCTGAATAGCAATAATGCCGCCAGCCCATGCCAGACCGGATTCGTCCAGGATATGAAAACCGACCAGAACGTAGGCGGCAATCGTGGCGAAGACCGGATTGAAGATCTGTGACAGCAATCTGGCGAATATAAGACTACGGCTCTCCATCTCATCAGAGTCGAGCGCCTCACTGGAGAGCTCTGGTTGTTGCCTCATGCGATGCTCCCGTTGATAACGCAATAATAGTGTTCGATAATCTGTCGGGCAGACGCTTCCCAACGAAACTGTCGCGCCTGTTCCAGACCCGCCCGACGCAACCGATCCCGCAATGACTCGTCTTTCAACAGGCGGATCATTCCTTCTGAAAGCGCCTCCACATCATCGGCGCGCGCCAGGAGAGCGGCATTGCCCACCACCTCCGGGAGACTCGAATTATCAGATGTAACCACCGGCGTACCGCATGCCAGCGCTTCGAGCGGTGGTAATCCGAACCCCTCGTACAGTGAGGGATACACGAATACCTGTGCAAGATTATACACTACCGGCAGGTCAGAGTCCGCCACAAAATCGAGCAGTTGAACACGATCATGCAAATTCAACCGGTCAATCGCCGCAAATACAGGTTGATACATCCATCCACGACGACCGGCGAGCACCAGGAAGAGTTCATCGTCGCGCTGATCGTTCAGCGCAGCGCGATCAATGCGGGCAAAGGCTTCCAGCAACCGCACCAGGTTCTTCCGCGGCTCAATGGTTCCCACAAACAGAATAAAACGGCGTGGCAGGTTCAACCGACGCCGTACCGGTTCGCATACCTCCGGCGGCAATGGGCGGAAGCGCGCATCCACCCCTGGATAGACCACCGTCACACGGTCGAGGGCAATGTTCAGCAGTCGATGCAGATCGCGCCTGGTCGACTCCGAATCGGCAATAATGATACTGGCTTGCTTCAAGGCGCGCGGCACGGCATCGTGCAGATAAGCAGCAACACCAGGAACTGCGCACTCGGGATGCACCATGTACGAGAGATCGTGGATGGTGACGAGAGTGCGGGCGCGGGTTGGCGGCGGCACAAAATCAGGAGCGTGCAGAATATCGAGCGGACCAGTCAGCCATTCAATCGGTAGCGGAATGCGCAGGCGGTGCCAGATCTGCGTCAGACGACGCGGCGGCAGCGGGATCGGGACGACGCGCGTTCCACGATGGGAAACGCAGAGCCGTCGCAGGTTTTCCAGGTATGGCGGCGGCGGCGACCCTGGAAAGCCCGCGGCATAGAACAGGGTGAAACGGATGCCAGCACCCTGGGCGAGCACCGCACTGATCAGTTCGCGCGTGTAGCGGCCGATGCCAGCCCCCTGCCAGACGCCAGCCGTAAAATCGATCCCAACGTGCATGGACTGCTGGTCCGCTGTTACCTGCGCTTGCTAACCAGGTACAGGACAAACCCGATCACCACAATGCTCCAGAAATTGATAACCCGGTCGAGGATCGTTACTGCGCCGCCAAGACTCGTCCCGACCTTGAAGAACGTTAGCACGCCAGTGATCACCGTTTCGACCACGCCAAGACCGGCCGGAGTAAACGGAACGGCAGTTAACAGCGACGATGCCAGCGCGATGAAGATGATCGCCGACAACGGCAACGCCAACCCCTCATGGCTGAGCGCCTGGATCACGAAATAGAGCCGCATCCCTTCCAACAGCCAGACGCAGGAGGTCAACACGATCAGTCGCGGCAGAATACTCGGACGGAATGAGCGCAATGCAGCGTGCTCGAAGTTACCGTAGACGCTAATTAAACGTTTAGGGATGAAACGCTGGATGACTGGACTCAACCAGCGCATGCCAGCCAGACCACTGACGATTGCCATCACGAGCAGCGCACCGAACCCGAAGACGATGCGCGTGCTTTCTGGCATCTGTGCGCCGAACGTGAACCATGCCGACAGCACTAGCAAGCCGAACAAACCCAGCATGTCTAGCAGACGCTCGGCGAAAATGGTGCCGAATGTTGCAGAGAAGGAAACCTGTCCGTTCTGCTTGAGCAGATAGCCACGGTAGGCGTCGCCAAGTTTGGCAGGCACAACACAGTTGGCAAACCACGAGAGGTAGATATATTCCATCAGCGCTGGCAGTGAAGCCCAACTCTTTCGCCCTTCGCGAACCGGCACATGTGCATTCTCCAGTAACATGCGCCAGCGTAGCGCGCGAAGTGGAAACGTCAGATAAAAGATAACGAAGCCTGCCAGGAGAAACCATCCATTCGCGCCGCGTATGTACTGCCAGGTCTGTTGCACATCGATGTCAAAGCCGCGCACTGCAAAGACAACAATAGCAATCGCAAGCGCAAATGAAATCAGCGTGCGCGGGCTGCGCAACGCCTTTGCCAGAGAGAACCCCTGGCGCTCGACTTCCTCAGTCTCCGGCGTTTCTGGCAACACATCAGGATGCTCGGCGCCTGCATCGCCGATTCGTTTGTTGATCATCGGTGAACCATCCTCTCGCGGATCTTGTGAAATGCTCATATATTCCAGGCGTTCATACGCCATATTCACCCCGGTACCACTCCCAAAATCGCTCCAGCCCTTCCTCAAGCGACATGCGCGGCTCAAAACCGAGCATCCGCGTCGCTTTATCGATCCGTGCAAACGTCATTGGCGGATCTGCCGGCGGCAGTGGTTGTGCAACAATCCTGGCGTGCAATCCGGTGACGTCTTCCAGGGTGCGCACAAAATCGATCAACTGCACTGGACTCGAATGCCCCAGATTGAATATCTCGAATGCAGCGTCCATATCGAGCGCTGCAATGACTCCAGCCACAATGTCGGCAATGTAGGTCCAATCGCGATAGACCCCAATACCGCCGTTGAAGAGGGTGATTGCTTTCCCGGCAACCATCGCATCGACAAACAGGTGCGGCGTCATATCAGGGCGCCCGCGCGGACCGTACACGGTAAAGAACCGCACGATGCGTATTGGAATGCCGTGGTGCCGGTGCGCTGTGTATGCCAGCACTTCCGCCGCCTTCTTGGTAGCGGCATAGTACGACAATGGGCGGTCGGTCGGCGACTCTTCCGACCATGGCGTCGGCGACAGACCGTAGACCGAGGATGTCGATGCCAGCACCAGACCATCGACCTGATAGCGCACTGCCGTCTCCAGCACGGTCAGTGTCCCACGCACATTGACATCTTCATAGAGCGCAGGATTCCGCATTGAAGGGCGCGGACCCGCCATCGCCCCGATATGCGCCACCCGTTGCGGTCGGTAGTGCGCAAAGATACGATCCATCGCGTCTGCATCGCGGAAATCCGCTTCGACCAGCGTATAGCCGGGGTTCGTCAGCGCGTGGGCGATATTGCGCCGCTTTCGCGCCGGATCGTAATAGTCGTTAAAGTTGTCGATGCACACCACCTGATCGCCACGCGCCAGCAGTGCATCACTCAGATGGCTGCCGATGAAGCCGGCGCCGCCTGTAACGAGGTATCGCATATCGATGGTTGAAAGCGTGCTGGACGTTGCGCAATCGCGCCCATGATCGCCCACATCACCGCCAGTTGAATGCCAAAATTGAGCACGTGCAGATTCTCGAACAGGTTATGCCCTGCGACTGCTGCGATGATACCACATCCACCCACTGCTGTGCTATGCAAAACAGGATCGGTTGCACGTCGAAGTGCACAGACCATCTGCCGCACCACCATGCCGATGAGTGACAGATATGCCAGCAAACCAATAATCCCGGCTTCCGCCGCTATATGCAGGTAGTAGTTGTGGGCATGCCCGCGCCCGGCATACCACGCACCAACCGCAAACGACGGATAGGCGATGGCATAATTGCCTGTTCCCACACCCAGTAGCGGCGCAGCGCGCACCATTTCCCAACCTGCCTGAAGATGCGCCATGCGTTCAACGACAGCGAAGTTCGCCGGGGTGACAGTAACGGTTGCGGCGTCGAACCATGCGATGCTCTGCCAGATGCTGACCAGACGCGCGGTCAATGCTTCGGGAAGCGCGCCTATCGCCACTGTCACCACGCCTGCCACAATCAACCCAACAACCGCCAGTAATGCGCGCCTCCCCATACTCAACGCTATAGCCAGCGCTCCGATTGCCGCCCCGATCCAGGCACCGCGCGAAAACGATGCGATCAGCGCTGCCAGCACGACACCACTCGCCCCCCATAACGCAACGGTCGGCAACCAGACCCTGGCGGCAACCAGAGGATGCGACGCGCGCATCCGCCAGGCGTGTGCAACACCGGCAACCGCCAGCGCAAGCGCCAGGGGCCATGCCATGTTCAGGTATCCTGCAAACGAGTTCGGCTGCCCGATTGTGCCGTATGCACGCACATACGGAAGATCAGGCGCGATACGAAAGGTCGGCGGACCGTCGCCAGTGACAAACTGAACCAGTCCAATCCCGGCGCACACGGCAGGCGCTGTGACCAGGCAGACCAGCAGGTAGACGATGTGCCAGCGTCGCGTTATGGTGCTCGCCGCCGCCGTCCAGACACCCGCTACGACCACCCAGCGTAGCGTCTCGCGCAGCGCTTCTGTGCGCGAATACGATGTCGCTCCGGCAGACAGTAGCAGAGCGCAGAGCAGTGCTCCCCACGCCGCCACCATCCCAAACGGCAACTCTCCCTGCTCAGCCTGCGCCAGTGTGTGAACCAGCCAGCTTCCAAGCACCAGCAGCACCGCTGCCTGGGTGACCGAAAGACCGCCTGGCAGCGTCACCAGGTCCTGCACCGGCACCGACAGCACCGCCATACCGACAGCCAGTACAGGATGCGCTAGCGCCAGAACAACGATCAGCCCTGTCCCTGCTACCAGCGCAAGGTCATCGAGAGGAACGAGCGCCAGCACCATCCCCAGCGCTGCGGCAATGAACCAGAGAACAGCAGTTCGCAGTAGAAAGCGAACCTTCCTGAACAAAGTCAGCCTGTTACCTGTCAAAGCATCACCCGGTGATCATCGATGCGACCATCGCACGCATCGTTTCAGGGTATCTCCCCGCGTTTACGCAACTCTTCCCGAAACCAGGGAATGGTGCGGCGCAATCCTTCTTCAAGGCTGATCTGCGGCTCCCAACCAAGAATCCTGCGCGCCTTGGAAATATCCGGCTGGCGCACCTGCGGATCGTCCTGGGTGCGTAGATCTTTGTACACTACACCGGCTTTGTTGCCGGTGAGCGTATTGACCAGTTCAGCAAACGCCTTGATCGTAAACTCGCCTGGATTCCCGATGTTGACCGGCTCGACCTCATCGGAGAAGAGCAGGCGATAGACCCCTTCGACCAGATCATCGACATACTGAAACGAGCGAGTTTGTGAGCCATCGCCGTAAATGGTCAGCGGTTCGCCGCGCAGCGCCTGCTGGATAAAATTTGGCACTACTCGCCCATCGCGGAGTCGCATGCGCGGACCATACGTGTTGAAGATGCGCACGATGCGCGTCTCAACACCGTGGTAGCGGTGGTATGCCATTGTCATCGCTTCGGCGAACCGTTTGGCTTCATCGTAGACGCCGCGTGGACCGATGGGATTGACGTGCCCGTAGTAGCTTTCGGGCTGCGGATGAATCTGTGGGTCGCCGTACACCTCGGATGTAGACGCCAGAAGGAAGCGTGCCTTTTTATCCTTCGCCAGTCCCAATGCCTTGTGCGTTCCCAGCGCGCCGACCTTCAGCGTCTGAATGGGCAATTCCAGATAATCGACTGGAGATGCGGGCGATGCAAAGTGCAAGATGGCGTCGAGTGGACCTTTGACGAAAATATAGTTCGTCACGTCATGCTTGATGAAACTGAATCGCGGATGACCCGCGAGATGGGCGATGTTGTCGGTGCTGCCAGTTATCAGGTTGTCCATTGCAACAACAGTGTGACCTTCAGCAAGGAACCGGTCACACAGATGTGATCCGAGAAAACCTGCGCCACCGGTGATCAGGATACGCATGGGCATACAACCTCTTCATCATTCATCTCTAGCATGGTACTGCCATCTGGTGAAACTTCCGTGATCCAGTCGGTGTTAACTGTGAACAAGCCGTTATATACGTACCCGAACCTGGCTGCGCTCCTGGCATAGCGCGTCTGCCCTGGAGCATTGAATTATCCGAACGTTCTGGCACTAGGGCTGATGAAGATTGAGCATCTAGTCCGGTATTCGCTCTTGCTGTCGGGCTAGTGGAGATTGAGAATTTAATCTGGTATGCGTCTATTGTCGTTGGGCTAAAGCCCTCGGCTCTCCAAAGCAAAGCCCACATGCGCGGGCTATAGCGGAATAATTACTCAAAGACCATACGCCCTCGGCTGGGCAGGGCGAAGCCTGCCTACGCGGGCTAGAGTGGAATAATGACTCAAAGCCCATAAGCCCTCGACTCTCCGGTGCGAAGCCTGCCTGCACAGGCTATTCCAGACAAAACTTCGTCCATGCTGATCCGTTGTATCCATGCCGATCCGTATCCTATTCCAGTCTCAGAGGCGAAGCCTGCCTGTGCGTCACGCGAACTCTAACAGTGACTCCATCGACCATCGGCTATCGGCTACGATAAGTCCTCGGCTCTCAAGGCGAAGCCCACCTGCGCGGACTTATCAGCAGGTCATACAGGCGGCCTTTGCCGAACGAAGCCAGGCCCTTCAGGGACCAAAGCAAGGCGTATATCTGCCTTCATTCGCCATTAGGCTACAGGGCGAATACCAGTCTAAATCCCTATTTATTATGATACCATTGTTCTCGCGCAGGGGTCATATCGCTGCGCGCAGGTGCGACGCCCGCGCACCCAGGCAGTGCGGGAACGCGCTCTGTTCCAGTGCACCGGAACACAGAGGATGCGGAGACGATCACAATCCGCATCCATTCAATGCCTGACCTATAACACCATACTCTGCTCAATACGCCCCGCGCCCGGAGATAACCACGGGGATCGTTTGCAGCAGAATACGCAGATCCATGCCAGGGGTCCAGTTCTCGGTATAGAAAATATCAAGACGCACCGTTTCGTCGAATGAGATATCGCTTCGTCCCAACACCTGCGACAGACCGGTCAATCCAGGTACGACCGTCAGACGGCGATAGTGCCAGTCTTCGTACTGTGCAACTTCCTCCGGAGTTGCCGGACGCGGACCGACCCAACTCATATCGCCGCGCAGGATGTTCCACAGTTGCGGCAGTTCATCCAGGCTATAACGCCGCAAAAATCGCCCGACGCGGGTCATCCGCGGGTCGTTGCGGATTTTGAAGAGCGGACCATCGGCTTCGTTCAGGGCGGCCAGTTCAGCCTTCCGCTCCTCTGCATCGACCACCATTGTGCGGAACTTGTAACAGATGAAGGGGCGCCCATCACGCCCTATCCGGCGCTGCCGAAAGATTGCCGGTCCTGGCGAGTCGAGCCGCACGATGATCGCCAGCATCACGCCCAGCGGAAGAACAATGGGCAATGCCAGCAATGTCAGCACCAGGTCCATTGTCCGTTTGACGACCAGGTTCCAGCCGCGTAGCGAGACTTCCTTCAAGCCGATCAACGGGATGCCGCCCAGGTTACCAATATCGATCCGGTCGAAACTCAACTCGTACAGATCGGGCACAACCCGGAACTCGACGCCTGCATAACGACATATGGCGACCAGTTCCGGCAGTCGGTGATGTTCCCAGAAGGGAAGCGCCAGGATCACCAGATCGATATCGCCGCTACGCAAACAGACTTCTAGATCGCTGATCGGACCGAGGCGACGAAAGTGAACCGTGCGACGGTTGAGCGGTGTCTCACGATCATCAAGAAAACCCACAAGTGCATACCCCAGATCGGGTTGCGCTACCAGGCTTTCCATCACCTCACGCCCTAGACCGGTGTTGCCAACGACCAGCACCCGCTCGCGATCAATGCCGCGCACCCAGCGCCAGCGGCGCAGACCGATCATTACCGCGCGCCCGCCTACCAGCAGTGCGCTGATCGACACCAGCGCAAAAGCAAAGATCAGGCGCGAGTAGAACTCCGATGGCTTATAGAGAAAGACAACCACAATTAGAATCGCAATACCGGTTGTCGTCGATCCAATAATGATGCTGGCATGATCGAGCACGCCAGCGGTGCGCGGCATGCGGTACAGCCCACGCATGGCGAACTGAACGATCAACAGCGCAGTCAGGAGGAAGGCAAAAGGGGCAAATGCACTGAGCGGCACGAAGTTTTGTGCCTGAACTTCGCGCACCAGTTGATCGAACGGCGGGGGCCAGTCGATCATATAGCGCATCCAGTACGCAAGAGCAAATCCAAGCAGGATAAGGCAGGCATCGACTATCGCCATCAGCACGCCTGAAGGTGCGATCCGGCGACGACGGATCGGAGGCAGAGGGCGAGCGACGGATGGAGTTGTCGTCGCTTCTTTTGTTTTGTTCACCGTCGGCTCCTCATGAACAACGCGGTTCATCCGATCACTATCGGTCGTAGGGCGCTTCATGACACTCTGGGTCATCTAACGCCTGGCATCAGGTAGGTTATTTCGCCATCTTCCCACTCAAACGCTGCTTTTTCGATATACACTGTATCACCGTTCTGAATGCCAGCTTCTTGCAACGCAGCGCCGATGCCACTGGCTTCGATCACGCGCTGAATGCGCATAATCGCATCCGGTTGGGCAAAGTTGGTCATCGAAATCAAGCGCTCGATCTTGCGCCCTCGCACACGCCAGCCATCGGAGGTGCGCTCAATCGTGTACTGGCGCTCATCGACTTCGGGCACAGGCCAGGTCAGGGTCTCATCACGCGGTGCACGGTGGGGCGCTGGCATTTCTTTCAGGCGCCCGGCGACACGCTGCAACAGGGCATCCACACCTTCGCGCGTCGCAGCAGAAATGACAAACACATCGTGTTCGGGCAGCGGAAGAGCGTGGCGCAGACGACTCAGATTCGCCTGCGCTTCCGGCAGGTCGGCTTTGTTCAGAGCGACGATTTGCGGGCGCTGCGCCAGTTCGGGCTGATAGAGGCGCAGTTCTTCATTAATCGCGTGGAAGTCGCTGATCGGATCGCGCCCATCGACGCCAGCTGCATCGATAATGTGGATGAGCAGGCGCGTGCGCTCAATGTGGCGTAGAAAGCTGAACCCCAACCCGACGCCACGATGCGCGCCTTCAATCAGTCCTGGAATGTCGGCGACCACAAATGAGTAATCATCAACCTTGACAACCCCCAGATTTGGCTGCAACGTCGTGAACGGGTATGGCGCAATTTTGGGGCGCGCTGCGCTGATGATCGATAGCAGAGTCGATTTGCCCGCATTTGGAAACCCGACCAGACCGACATCTGCCAGAAGTTTGAGTTCCAGTTCAATCTCACGACACTCACCTGGTTCGCCAAGTTCAGCGATGCGCGGAACCTGATAACTTGACGTGGCAAAGTGAACATTCCCCAGACCACCGCGCCCGCCGCGTGCGGCAAGCAACCGGAGACCAGGAGCATCGAGATCGACCGTGTACGTCTCGCCATCAATGACCGTGCGCGCTACTGTGCCGACCGGCACACGGATGAAAACATCGCGCCCGTTGCGACCGTGTCTGCGTGATCGCCCACCATTGCCGCCGCGCTCCGCCATGAAGCGCGTGCGTTCACGAAACGGCAAGAGCGTATTGAGACCAGGATCGGCAACCAGATAGATGTGCCCACCCCGCCCCCCGTCACCACCGTCCGGTCCGCCGCGCGGCACATATTTTTCACGGCGAAAGGTCGCAGCGCCGTCACCGCCATCGCCAGCCTGCACGAAGATTCGCGCATAATCGTAAAAATCGCCTGCCATAGATCGTACCAACACAACGACGCCAGCCACAGAGCGAGATGATCACACTGCGGCTGGCGCCGGCCTGTCTGCGCGCGGGCCGTATCTATCGCGCAGCGCCACTATCACAGCAAAAACGCTTTAGACGTTCGTTTCGACTTTTTTATCGGTCGACTCAGCCGGTTCACTCTTGCTGGCGGGAACATCGTCGTCGCGAACCGCCTTGCGAAATGCCTTAATGCTGCCCCCCAACGCGCTGGCAACGCTAGTGATACGCGAAGCGCCAAACAGCAACAGGATGATAACGAGAATAATAAGCAGTTCGCCTATTCCAATAGATGGCATGATTTGGTCTCCTCTACGTATCATGCATATGCGCGATAGATGCCGTATTCTGCCGCAAGTCTGTACTCTCTGCATTATACTACACTGCCAGGGACTGTCAAACCCGGCAGCAGCGCTCACCTCTGGCGAACCGTCGCCGACAGGCGTATAATGCGGCATGCACATCATGGCATTGAAGCAGCAGACAATATGACACCTACCATTGTCGCCAGACTGGCGAGCCCTGAGTTTCTTGCCGATCCGTACCCTGTGTATCGGCAGTTGATCGAACAGACGCCGGTATTCTGGTTGTCGCACGCGAATGCGCCGGGCGGGATGTGGTGCATTGTGCGGTACGACGACATTGCCTTTGTGCTCAGAGAAGCACCGATATTCAAAGACACCAGTCGCATTGCACCGCCGGACACATTAACGCCGCTGGACCGGGCGATGCTTCAGCGCGATCCGCCCGACCACGCACGCCTGCGGCGACTGGCAAGCCATGCGTTTACGCCACGCCGGGTGCATAATCTGATGCCGCGCATCGAGCAGATCAGCCTGGACCTGATCGAGCGCATCCGCGCACGCGGCGAGGCGGATTTCATCGCCGACTACGCCCGTCCGCTGCCGATCATCGTCATTGCCGAACTGCTCGGCGTCCCCTTCGAGGATCACGATCAGTTCAGCACATGGTCTGATCAGATTATGACAGGGAGCGACTCGGTGCTTGGTAGTGAGGAAGCAGCCCGTCAATCACAACAGGCGATGGCGTCGCTGATAGATTATTTCACGGCGCTGATCCGCAAGCGCCGGCAATACCCGCGCGACGATCTGATCAGTGCACTGATCGCTGCACGCGATGCCAGTGATCGTTTGAGTGAGGACGAACTGCTGGGAATGTGCATCTTGCTCCTAATTGCCGGGCACGAAACCACTGTCAACCTGATCGGCAACGGTCTGCTTACCCTGCTGCGCTACCCCGACCAACTGAACCTGCTCCGTCAACGACCAGAGTATCTGACATCAGCAATTGAGGAGATGCTGCGCTACGAAAGCCCGGTGCAACGCTCGACGCCCCGTTTTGCAGCGGAATCCTTTGTCATCGGCGGAGAGCGGATCGAAGCCGGGCAGCAGATCAGCCTGATGTTTGGCGCTGCCAACCGTGATCCGGCGCATTTTTCCGATCCGGATCGTTTCGATATCACCCGCCAGCCGAATCCGCACCTGGGGTTCGGGATGGGGATCCACTACTGTCTGGGCGCTCCGCTGGCGCGCATCGAAGCGCGTGTCGCGTTTACACACATCCTTGAGCGCCTGCCGGCGATCCGTCTGGCAACCGACACGCCGGCATGGAAACCGGTTACCTGGCTGCGCGGGTTGAAAAGCCTGCCGGTGATTGTCTGATCACCCTTCGATGCGTTTACTGCGCCCCCACAGAAAGCGCGCCATCCGCCGCGACAGCACGATCCTGCGGTCGGCGCGCTGCACCACCAGTCCGTCGCAGGCGTCGGGACGACGAACGAGTGGGACGCCGGGGCGCAGTCCGCGCGTCCAGAGAAACTGAAGCGCGCAACTGTCTTCGCCTGCCTCTTCGTCAATGCGCGTCACCACAAACCAGGCATCGATCGGCGCTGTGACGAGCACGCATTCGTCAGGCGATACGTCGCTGCGTCCCGGAACCGGATTACCGTAAGGGCAGGTGGTCGCATCAGCAGTCAGCGCCTCGATCCGCGCCTCCATCACCGCTGAAAGGAGAGGTTCGAGGTGTTTCGCCTCGCGGTACACCTCGTGCCACGGAACCTTGAGCGTATCGAAGAGAAAGCGTTCGAGAAGACGACGGCGGCGAAGGATGCGCATACCGGCCACGTGTCCCTCATCGGTCAAACCGATCATACCGGTGTCATCGCAGGTGATCAGACGCTTCTGTTCCAGGCGACGCAGGGCGAGAACGAGCGACGGTGGAGCGAACTGCTTCCGCATCCGGTCGATCACATGCGTGGTCATCACCGGCTCGCGCCGTTCACTCAACCCGGCGATCACCTCCAGACAGGCGCGTTCAATCCCGGCTACTTCATCACCGTCAGTCCGGTCGGTGCCTGTCAGATACACGATGCGCGATGTCATGCACTACCCTTCAAGCATCCGTTCGATCCGCGCGCGCATTGCGGCATCGGCATGCCCGCCTTCACGCGTGCCGATGCACAGACAATACACACCGCTCCCTGCATCGCAGTGCACCTCAATCCAATATGTTCCGGCGGAAGGCAGGGGCGGCACATAACTCTGGATCAGACGATAGGTGCGCCCGGCAATCGTCAGCGGCGTGAAATGCGTTGTTGGAAACAGCCGACCTGATGGCAGACCCGGACCAGCAAGCGCAAAACGCGCCATGAAACCGGACTGACAGTCGCGCGATGGAATGAGCAGCAT
>JAGHYV010000192.1 GCA_017743475.1 Roseiflexus sp.
AGGGCATGGTCGCCATCATGATACCACAAATCCGGTTTTCTGATCGCCCTCTGAGACGCATTGCGTACGCGAGTACTGTCGGCAAGTGCGCCATCCGCATCTCCTTCAAGCATACGGCTATAGGCTCGTCACGCATAGTATACACTATCATCGTGCGTGGGATTGCGCTAGGGCAGGTGTTGCGGGTCCGGCAGCGCACGTTGCACGGTATGGTGCGGGTGCGATTCTTCTGGTTGACACCGCCAGTATTCAATGGCATGCGCACTATCGTCGATATTGCACGTCAGGCTACCCGGTTCACGGTTCTCAGTTCCTGGTTCTCAGTTCTCGGTTCTCAGTTCCTGGTTCTCAGTTCCTGGTTCTCAGTTCCTGGTTCTCGGTTCCTGGTTCTCAGTTCCCGGTTCTCGGTTCCTGGTTCTCGGTTCCTGGTTCTCGGTTCCTGGTTCTCAGTTCTCACTCTCCAACAACCGCAATTGCTGCGCCTTCAACACTGCCTATGTTCGGTCGCGCACATCGAGTTTTGCCAGGATGTTCGAGATATGCGTCTTGACCGTCCCCTCGGTGATCACCAGTGCAGCGGCGATCTCCTTGTTCGACATGCCACGGGCAAGCGCTTTGAGCACGTCCAGTTCACGTTCGGTCAGGGCGCCGGGCATCTTCAGAGGGCTTCGCTCCGGCGCTGGCGGCGAACCGGCAGCGAGGCGTGAGAACTCAGCCACGACTTTGCGTGCGATGCTCGGCTGGATCAGCGCTTCGCCGCGCGCAACTGTTCGCACCGCTTCCGCCATTTCTTCGCTGCTGATGTCTTTCAGCAGGTAGCCGCGCGCCCCTGCCTTCAACCCTTCGAAAATATACTCGTCGTCATCGAAGGTCGTCAGAATGATCACGCCGACGTCAGGGAAACGGCGGTGCAACTCGCGTGTCGCCGTCACTCCGTCCATTTCCGGCATGCGCACATCCATCAGCACCACATCGGGACGCAGGCGCTCGACCGCCTCGATCGCGGCGCGTCCGTCGCCGACCGCGCCGACGACTTCCAGGTCTGGTTCGAGTTCCAGCAGCATGGCGATCCCCTGACGGATCAGGGTCTGATCATCGACCAGTAACACCCGAATCATACCCCACCTCATTTCTGGCATCTGCGGGTGCGACGATGTCGAGGAGAAAACCGCCGTCGGGATGCGGACCGGCGTGCAGTGAACCACCCAGCCGCTCGATCCGTTCGCGCAACCCGGTCAACCCGAAGCCGCCGCTCTGTCCGACGCCATTCACCGGTTGACCATTGTCGCGGATCGCCAGATGCACCGTTTCCGGCAGGCAGGTCAGGTTGACGACGATCCGTGTGGCGTTGCTGTGTTTGCGCGCATTGGTCAGCCCTTCCTGCACCGCGCGATACAGGGTCATTGCCAGCGTCTGCGGCAACACCGGCAGATCACCCGACTGTTCGAAGTGGATATCGAGCGCAGTCGAGGTTCTGAACTCGTTGATGAGATGTTCAATCGCCGCATCGAGCGATTGACCGTCGAGAGGCGATGGTTGCATCGCAGCGACACTGCGGCGCACCTCTTCGAGCGCCGTCTGCGCCACTTCGCGGCAGGTGGCGATGACAGCCGCCGCGCGCTGCGGGTCGCGTTGCAACAGCCGCGCCGCCGCCTGCAACTGCACATTCAGAATCGTGAGATAGTGACCGAGTCCGTCGTGAATATCGCGCGCCAGGCGCACCCGTTCTTCGATTGCCGCCATCTTCAGTTCGCGTTCGCGCGCGGCGCGCAGTTCAGCGTGACTCGCCTGCAACTGCGCGAGCAGTTCCTCCGCGCGCGCGCGTTGCGCCTCGGCATGCTCCGTCTGCTGTTCGTACCGCTGCGAGAGTTGAATGAACATCATAACAAACACAATGCCAAACCCGAGACTCGCAGCGACTTGCAGCGCCGCCTCCAGGCTCACCTGGAATGCAATAATGGCGCTTACACCGATCATCATGGCAACGGCATAGATGAGCGCCGCTGCCAGCGGCAGCGCCCATGTCGCCTGTCCGACCAGCAGGAAAAGGAGCATCACAATCACGGAACTGGCAGGTCCGCTGCTCATCCCGAACGCAACGAGATAGAGCGGACTGGCGACGGTCAGATAGAGCGCCACGCGCCACAGCGACTCCGGGCGCGAACGGGTATCGGTGAACGGCGGGATCAGGTTCAGCGCCAGCAGCAGGCTCAACGCTCCAACGACGATGCCGCGTCGCCACAACAGCGTTTCCGGTTGTGCGGTCACGGCGGCGATCAGGGCGCCCACGATCATCACCAGGGCGATGATCGTCACACGTCCGGGGAGGATCTCCTGCCGCCATGCACGCGTGACGCGGGTGACCATGCTGCGGATGCCAGACCGGTGCGTTTCGTTGGAAGTATGCAGAGACATTGCGTTTGTATGGTTCACCTGTCATTCATCATCCATCATATGCCAGCGCATCGCGCACCGTCAAGCCGCTCGCTGCGTGCGCCGGCAAGAGGCTTGCGACCATTCCAATCGCGACCGACGCGACCATCCAGAGCGCGGCGCTATCGAGGGCAAAGTGATAATTCAACGGTATGTTCAGAAATGCCAGCCCTACCGCATTGCTGAGCAGGCAACCGAGCGGCATAGCAAGCAGCGTGCCGATCATAGCGCTTGCCACACTGATCGCCACCCCCTCGCTGATGACGATACGGTGCAGCGCCGTATTCGATGCCCCAATTGCGCGCATAACTCCGATCTCACGGGTGCGTTCGATAATGTTCAGGCTCAACGTGCCTGCAAGTCCCAATCCGCCGACGGTTGCCAGCAGGATTGCCATGGTGAGCAGGAACGAAATGATACCTTGATTGCTAGTTGACGACCACCGACACCTCTGGCACGATCGCGGTTGC
>JAGHYV010000193.1 GCA_017743475.1 Roseiflexus sp.
CATCGACATCGGCGAGCAACTCGCGCGTGCGCCGCCCAAGAACGATCTCACCCGGTCCTGCCAGCGCTTCGGCGCGCGCGACACCGTTGACAACGGCACCGAGCGCTGCATAGTGCCACGAGTCGGACTGTCCGGCGCTGACCAAAGCTACCCGACCGCTCTCCACCCCAACATGCAGATAGACGGGGAAATCGCCCACACCGGCGACGCGACACACAAAACCATGCAGGGCGCGTTGCAGATCAAGCGCTGCACACGTGGCCGTCCGTGGATGATCAATATCATCGAACAGAACTAGAAGCGCATCGCCGCCAAATGAAATCAGGTCGCCGCCGTGCGCATGGATCACATCGATCATGTGCGCAAAAACGCTATTGAGAAAATCGGTGACCAGTTCGGTGCCTTCCCGACCAAGCACGCCAAGACGTTCTGCCAGCGCCGTCGAGCCGGAGAGATCGGCAAAGAGCAGCGATCCCTCCACCCATTGCAACCAGGGAGGAGACAGATGTTCATCCATCGCGCGGTGCACAATCTGCCGGGGCAGATAGGTTGCGATTGTCGCGCGCACTGCTGCAAGATGTGCAAAGACAGAATGCAGATCAATGCGACCAGCGGTGTGCCTCAGGCGGTCGTACATTTCCACCGGCAGGTAGCGCGCAAGTCGTTCAGCCGCTACTACGCTGAAGCCTGCGGGGTCAGGCATGTTTTCTGCCTTTTGATGCAGTACCATACTGTGCTGGTGGAGAAAACGCGCAATACCATTTTCATTATAACGTATACAGACGTTTCAGCAGGCTATTATGCCTGTCCTGAAGCGCTCATTCCGCCGATGTGCGTATCAGTTCGCGCGGGAAGCCGCCACTAAAGGCGACGACCAGCGTATTCGGGCGCAATTCGCGCTCGACATCGCCCATGCCGATCACCATTGGATGGGTGCGGACGCCGCAACTCAGATGGATAATCGCTTCGACGTGCGGCGCTGCGATTGGTGGCTCAACGACTAGAATGCGGTCGAAGTCCGCCTTGGCGCACCGCGCTGCCGTGAACAGGCGCAATTCTTCGCCCGGACGCGTGCCAGTAGCAAAACGAACCTCGCGTCCTCGGGTTTCGCTCACCGCCAGCATGCTGATCAGCGCCACGATCGCTATTGCTGTAGCGCCGACGAACAGGCGGAGGAAAGGGATGCGACTGCTTCTCGACAAGATGTGCCGCTCGACACTGTTCCCGGCACTCCTGGTTCCACCAGGCGAGATGATCCATTCGACGAGCATCGACGCCCCTGCGCCAGCCAGGAGCGCGATCACCACGACCGGCAGGTAGAGGTAGCGCGAGTCGGGCGCTGAGGTGAACGGAGCGGTAGGAGCGAGGGTCAGGATCAGCGCCAGGAAGCCGGTCAACAGGGAAGCCGCTCCTCTGCGGAGTCGCCAGCGGACGAGGAGCGCGCCTGCCCCTGCAAGCGCTACGCACGCGCCAGCGAGAGGCAACCACGCTTCCCGACCGTACTCGACGCCTGGCAGCGGCACGGCGATCAAGCCAAGACTGCGGAGCGGGTTGAGAATAACCTGGATGCCGAAACCATAGCCGCGCTCGCGCACCAGGGCGTTGCGTGCGGCGACATCGAGTGCAACAACGAGATACGCGCCGGTGACCAGAAGTGGCAGGATGAGCGGACGCCACTCCGGGCGCTGCTGCGCAGCACGCGCTGCCTGCCATTCCAGAAGCGCGAACAACGGCAGACCAATGATTGCACTCTCTTTCGTCAGCAGCGCCAGTGCTAATGCCGCTGTCGCAGCAATGCGCCATCCCCGGCGATGCACCGACCGTTGATCGGATTCTCCTGCGCTCCACCAGCAATGCGATGCCAGCAGAAGAAAGAAGGCGGCGAGCAATTCACTCTGCGCCGAAACCCATACCACAGCCTCAAACGGCGCCGGATGGAGCGCCACGAAGAGCGCCGTCCCGATGAACCCGACGATTGACGCGAGGGGCGACTGTGCTTTGATCAGACGGTATGCCAGTGCGCCAGTGAGCGTCGCATTGAGCGTGTGCAGCGCCAGGGAAAGCATATGGAAGGCACGCGCGTCGAAGCCGAACAGTCGCCATTCACTCCACAGCAGCAACCAGACCAGCGGACGGTAGAAGTGCGACGAAGCGCTGACATCGAAGGCGCGCGCAGCAATTTCCGGCAACGACCGATCACGAACGTTCAGCACCCATTGAAAATCATCGGCAGCGAATGCGCGATCGGGCACGGCATGATACGCGACAGATACGGTCATCACTGCGACGACTGCCGTGGCGATCATCAGCAGCACATATCGTTGTACAGTGGGCATGGCGTGTCTGCGGATTACAGGGTGTACAGGCGATAACGCGGCTCAATCGTGCAATGCCCTGATCTGCTGGCAGAGCCAGTCGAACTGCGCCTGGTTTAGCACATAACAGGTTGCTGCTCCTTCTGCTTCGGCGTGAAGCAGGCCGGCAGCGCACAGGATCTTCAAATGTTGCGAAAGCGTCGACTGAGCGCGCGCCAGCTGCGCAGGCAGATGCAACTGAATCTGGTTGCCGATGCAGCGCGGGTGACGTTGAACATAGCGCACAATTGCGAGACGGACGGGATGTGCAAGCGCCCGACACGCGGCAATCAGGCGATCATCGTCGGATAATGTTGCTGTCATCATGGCAGACCTCTCTGCCACAATGTACGCTTCCCGACGCGATATGTCAAGCGTGGCAATTGTACTGCAAAGTACCTTGTCGGGTTAGATTTTACACGTTCAACCTGCGATGCTATTATGCAGCCTGAACAAACATTATATCAGGAAGATTGAGACTATAAACCGGTATTCGCCCTCATGCCGTGGGGTTAATGAAGAT
>JAGHYV010000194.1 GCA_017743475.1 Roseiflexus sp.
GGGCGCGTCAACCGACATCGCGCCTGCGACCGCTCCTGTTTCGCCGGCTCTATCCATGGATCGCCGGGTTTGCCAGCAGCAACACAGCCTATCTGTCGGCATTTTTTAGCGAAGGATTGATGGATACGCAGGCGCCGGACTATTCCCATCGTCCACGCTGGCGCACCACCAGTCGGATCCGACGATTCTTCAGCGACGAGGTGCGTCAGGCTGCCGATGCACTGGCGCAGCCGGAGGATCGCGCGCCGTTCTACCCGGAAGCGTTCAGCACGTGGGATCCATTGCAGCAGGCGCAGTACCTGGAAATCACCACCTTTCTCTCGCAGTACCTGCTTGCAGCCCAGGGCGATCGGATGCTCATGGCGCACGCAGTCGAGGGGCGCTTCCCCTTCCTCGATCATCGGGTGATCGAGTTTGCCAGCCGACTGCCGTCGCGTCTGAAACTGCGCGGTCTGACCGAAAAGTACATTCTGCGCCAGGTCAGCCGTCGCTGGCTCCCGGACGCGATCTGGCAGCGCGCGAAGCAACCGTATCGCGCGCCGATCCACCGGAGTTTCTTCAACGATGCGCGTCCGGGCTATGTCGATCATCTGCTCGCGCCGGAACACATCCAGGCGACGGGTCTGTTCCGCCCCATGGCTGTTGCGCATTTGAGGAAGAAAGCGCTCTCCGGGGTGCGTCTGAGCGAAACCGAGGATATGGCGCTGGTGGGGATTCTCTCGACACACCTGCTGGTTGAGCAGTTCATTCGTGACATGCGTATGCCGCAGCCGCTCTCGGATGCGGATGATGTCAGGGTGTGCATACGAAGCGGCGTGGCAGCAGGAGGAGACCGATGACATTTGGGACACATGTGTTACAGATCGATGCCGCTGCCGAGACGGAGCGCATCATTGCCTGGTTGCAGCGCCACGTCATCAGAACCTTCCACCGTCAGGGGGTTGCGCTGGGGATCAGCGGCGGCATCGACTCATCGGTGGCGCTGGCGCTCTGTGTGCGCGCCTTCGGTCCGCAGCGCGTGGTTGCGTTGATGATGCCGGAGCGCGACTCCGACCCGGAAACGCTGCATCTCTCGGAGATGGTTGCGCGGCACTATGGCGTCGAGCCGATCCTGGAGGATATTACGCCGGTGCTCGAAGGATTTGGATGCTACCGTCGTCGTGATGAGGCGGTGCGTCGCATCTTCCCGGAGTACAACGCTGAACGCGGCTACAAAATGCGCATTGTGCTGCCGCAGAACCTGCTCGATGCCGATACGCTGAACGTCTTCTCACTCGAAATTGTCACGCCCGATGGCGAAGTCAAAAGCAAACGCTTACCGCCGCGCGAGTATGCGCAGATTGTCGCCGCCTCGAATTTCAAGCAACGCACCCGCATGGCGATGCTGTACTACCACGCCGAGGTGCGCAATTACGCAGTCGTCGGCACGCCGAACAAGAATGAGCACGACCAGGGTTTCTTCGTCAAGTACGGTGACGGTGGCGCCGATCTGCGCCCGATTGTGCATCTGTACAAAACGCAGGTCTATCAACTGGCGCGCTATCTTGAGGTGCCGGAGGTCATCCAGCGTCGCCCGCCAACGTCGGATACCTACAGCGCACCGACCACGCAGCAGGAATTCTTCTTTCGCCTTCCCTTTGAGACGATGGATCTGCTCTGGTATGCGCAGGAACATAACGTATCGCCCGACGATGCGGCGCAGGCATTGGGGTTGACGCCGGTGCAGGTGCAGCGCGCCTTCAACGATTTTGCCCGTAAGCAACGCACGACCGCATATCTGCGCATGCCTGTGCTGGAACTGCGCAGCGCGGATCAGAACGGCGAGCCGCTGAAATCTGTGGAGTTTCGCAGGAACGAAGGAGCACACACGTGATACAGGAGCAGTTGTTTACCATCGAGGATCGGGATGCCTGGGAGGAGGCGATGCCGACGCACATCAGTGTATTTGGCAGTATCGGCTACGCCTGCATTGTGCAGCGTCACATCGGCTATCCTGCCCGCTTGTTTGTTGTGTCGTCCGGCACAGGGCGGATCGTTTACCCTTTCTTTCTGCGTCCAGTGGCGAATCTGCCATTTGCGCAACAGTATGCGCCGTTCTGGGATACCCTCACCCCTGAGTATACCGGTCCGATGGCATGGGGTGAGGTGACGCCCCTGCTCAGGTATTTCTTCGACGAACGCTGGAACCGGTTCTGTGAAGAACAGGGGGTTGTGGCGGAATTTGCCCACCTGCATCCATCGGAGCGCGCCGCCGACCTGCTGGACTCCGCGCACGTGCAGTTCAATCGCGAGATCGTCGTTGTCGATCTGACGCTTCCGGAGGAGGATCTGTGGCGCCATTCCTTCTCGCTCTCCTGCCGCAAGAACATTCAGCGCGCACACCGCGATCAGGTGCGCGTTGTCGAAGGGCGAACTGATGCCGATGTGCGCGAGTTCCACCGCATCTATACGATGACGATGGAGCGTCGTCAGGCGCACAAACGCTACTTTTTCTCGCTCGACTATTTTCTGGCGTTTCGCGACGAATTGCCCGATAACACGCTGTTTCTGTTCGCCGTGTATCGTGATCGGGCGATTGCGGCGCACCTGTATCTCTATGATGATGAAGAGATGCACGATTTTCTCGGCGGCATGGAAGAGGAGCATAAGCGACTGCGTCCGGCGAACGCCGTCATTTATGCTGCTATTCAGTGGGGGCGACGCCGTGGGAAGCGTCGGCTCATTCTGGGGGGAGGGTATCAGCAGAACGATGGGATCTATCAGTTCAAGGCAAGTTTCTCTCCGCTGCGCGCACGTTTCTCAACGTATCGACGGGTGCGCCATCCGACGCTGTATGCCGATC
>JAGHYV010000195.1 GCA_017743475.1 Roseiflexus sp.
GATCGGCATACAGCGTCGGATGGCGCACCCGTCGATACGTTGAGAAACGTGCGCGTAGCGGAGAGAAACTCGCTTTGAACTGATAGATCCCGTCGTTCGGTTGATACCCTCCCCCCAGAATGAGCCGGCGCTTCCCCTGGCGTCGCCCCCACTGAATAGCAGCATAAATGATGGCGTTCGCCGGGCGCAGCCGCTTATGCTCCTCTTCCATGCCACCAAGAAAATCGTGTATCTCTTCATCATCATAGAGATACAAGTGCGCTGCAATCGCCCGATCACGATGCACGGCGAACAGAAACAGTGCGTGATCGGGCAATTCGTCGCGGAACGCCAGAAAATAGTCAAGCGAGAAAAAGTAGCGTTTGTGCGCTCGACGACGCTCCATCGTCATCGTATAGATGCGGTGGAACTCGCGCACATCGGCATCGGTTCGCCCTTCGACGACGCGCACCTGATCGCGCTGTGCACGCTGAATGTTCTTGCGACAGGAGAGCGAGAAGGAATGGCGCCACAGATCCTCCTCCGGCCGCGTCAGATCGACAACGACGATCTCGCGATTGAACTGCACATACGCGGAATCCAGCAGGTCTGCGGCGCGCTCCGATGGGTGCAGGTGGGCAAATTCCGCCACAACTCCCTGTTCTTCACAGAACCGGTTCCAGCGTTCGCTGAAGAAATACCTGAGCAGGGGCGTCACCTCACCCGATGCCATTGGACCGGTATACTCAGGGGTGAAGGTATCCCAGAACGGTGCATACTGCTTCGCAAACGGCAGATTCGCCACCGGACGCAGAAAGAATGGGTAAACGATCCGCCCTGCGCCGGACGACACAACAAACAACCGGGCAGGATAACCGATGTGACGCTGCACAATGCGGGCGTATCCAATACTGCCAAACACACTGGTGTGCGTTGGCATCGCCATCTCCCAGGCATCCCGATCCTCGATGGTAGACAAATGCTCCTGTATCACATGCGTGCTCCTTCGTTCCTGCGAAACTCCACAGATTTCAGCGGCTCGCTGTTCTGATCCGCGCTACGCAGTTCCAGTGCAGGTATGCGCAGATATGCGGTCGTGCGCTGCTTACGGGCAAAATCGTTGAAGGCGCGCTGCACCTGCACCGGCGTCAACCCCAATGCCTGCGCCGCATCGTCGGGCGATACGTTATGTTCCTGCGCATACCAGAGCAGATCCATCGTCTCAAAGGGAAGGCGAAAGAAGAATTCCTGCTGCGTGGTCGGTGCGCTGTAGGTATCCGACGTTGGCGGGCGACGCTGGATGACCTCCGGCACCTCAAGATAGCGCGCCAGTTGATAGACCTGTGTTTTGTACAGATGCACAATTGGACGCAGATCGGCGCCGCCGTCACCGTACTTGACGAAGAATCCCTGATCGTGCTCATTCTTGTTCGGTGTGCCGACGACTGCATAATTGCGCAACTCAGCGTGGTAGTACAGCATCGCCATACGGGTGCGTTGCTTGAAATTCGAGGCTGCGACGATCTGGGCATACTCGCGCGGCGGTAAGCGTTTGCTTTTGACTTCGCCGTCGGGCGTGACAATTTCGAGTGAGAAGACGTTCAGCGTATCGGCATCAAGCAGGTTCTGCGGCAGCACAATGCGCATTTTGTAGCCGCGTTCGGCGTCGTACTCCGGGAAGATGCGACGTACCGCCTCATCGCGACGACGGTAGCATCCAAATCCTTCGAGCACTGGCGTAATATCCTCAAGGATCGGCTCGACGCCGTAGTGTCGCGCAACCATCTCCGACAGATGCAGCGTTTCCGGATCGGAGTCGCGCTCCGGCATCATCAACGCAACCACGCGCTGCGGACCAAAGGCGCGCACACAGAGCGCCAGCGCCACCGATGAGTCGATGCCGCCGCTGATCCCTAGCGCAACCCCCTGACGGTGGAAGGTTCTGATGACGTGGTGCTGCAACCAGGCGATAATGCGCTCCGTCTCGGCAGCGGCATCGATCTGTAACACATGCGTCCCAAATGTCATCAGTCTCCTCCTGCTGCCACACTGCTTCGTATGCACACCCTGACGTCATCCGCATCCGAGAGCGGCTGCGGCATACGCACATCACGAATGAACTGCTCAACCAGCAGTTGTGTCGAGAGAATCCCCACCAGCGCCATATCCTCGGTTTCGCTCAGACGCACTCCGGAGAGCGCTTTCTCCCTCAAGTGTGCAACAGCCATGGGGCGAAACAGACCTGTCGCCTGGATGTGTTCCGGCGCAAGCAGATGATCGACATAGCTCGGACGCGCATCGTTGAAGAAACTCCGGTGGATCGGCGCGCGGTACGGTTGCTTCGCGCGCTGCCAGATAGCGTCCGGGAGCCAGCGACGGCTGACCTGGCGCAGAATGTACTTTTCGGTCAGACCCCGCAGTTTCAGACGCGACGGCAGCCGGTTGGCAAACTCAATCACGCGATGGTCGAGAAAGGGGAAGCGCCCCTCGACTGCGTGCGCCATGAGCATGCGATCGCCCTGGGCTGCGAGCAGGTACTGCGAGAGGAAGGTAGTGATTTCCAGGTACTGCGCCCGCTGCAATGGATCCCACGCGCTGAACGCTTCCGGGTAGAATGGCGCGCGATCCTCCGGCCGCGCCAGCGCATCGGCAGCCTGACGAACCTCGTCGCTGAAGAATCGTCGGATACGACTAGTGGTGCGCCAGCGTGGGCGATGGGAATAGTCCGGCGCCTGCGTATCCATCAATCCTTCGCTAAAAAACGCCGACAAATAGGCTATGTTGCTGCTGGCAAACCCGGCGATCCACGGATAGAGCCGGCGAAACAGGAGCGGTCGCAGGCGCGATGTCGGTTGACGCGCCC
>JAGHYV010000072.1 GCA_017743475.1 Roseiflexus sp.
GGCGGCGAACTGGCGCGGGGCGCTTTCCGCTACGGCAACGAAACCTACGGCTTTGCCATCCTGGAGCACTACTGGCTGCGCATGCTCAGTCGCGGGCGCACCTTTCTCTGGTACCATCCCGATGGCGCCGAGGGCGTCGGCTCTGAGGATACCATCCCGACCGATGCATGGGGAACGGCAGCGATGTTCACCGCGCTGATCGAGGGCGCTGCCGGCATCGAGGATCGGGGCGTCGCCATGCGCGATGTCATCGTCAGCCCGCGCTGGGGCGCAACCGGTCTGACGCAGGCATACGTGTCGGCGCGCTACCCGGCTGGCGACGGTTATCTGGCGTATGTCTGGCGGCAGAACCCGCGCAGTATCGACATCGACCTGAGCGGCGCCTTCGACCGCGCGCAGGTGCGGATGTTGCTGCCGCCCGATGCGCCGGGCAATGTCGAAGTGCTGGTCAACGGTGCGCCGGTGGCGTACAGTAGCGAAACCCTGCGCGCAAGCCGGTATGTCATCATCGACGTGACAGATATGGCAGTTGTTCAGGTACAGGTGCGCTGGTGAGCGCGCAGTGATCACAACGTCGCCCACCACCCGCGCACTTTCTGCGCGCTGAGTAGCAGAAAGTCGTGATCCTGGTCGAAGACTTCCAGCGTGATGACATCATCGTAGCCGACCCGTTTCAGCAGGCGGATCGTCTCCTGCCAGTCGATCTTGCCGGCGCCGATCGGCATATGGTCATCTTCCTGACCGCGGTTGTCGGAAAAGTGCACGTGCCACAGCCGTGAACCGAGCTGGTCGATCAACTGCTCCAGATCGATCCCCGCCACAAACGCATGCCCGACATCGAGGTGCAATCCCAAACGCGGGTCGGCATCGAGAATGGTGCAGATCTCCGTCAGTCCAAAGCGACGCGACGGCGGATGCTCGACGACGATCTGGATGCCGTAGGGTTCCGCCAGGTGCGCCAGTTCGGCAAAACTGGCGCCGTTACGTTTTAGTTCGTCATCGTCCCCGTAGAGCGGGACGCCATGCGAGATGTGGACATTCACCAGGTGCGCGCCGATTGCCGCGAAGACCGGCAGCGACGCCGCCACTTCCTCGACTGCCGCACGACGCACCCGCTCTACCGGCGAGGCGAAGGGCAGATACCAGGCAGTATGACCAACCACGCGCATGCCAGCAGCATCGAGGATCGCGCGCAGTTCCGCTGGATCGAAACTATCGAGCAGCGCTGCCGGTCCCTCGATCGTCAGGTCGAGCGCCTCGAACCCGTTTGCGGCAGCCCAGCGCGCTTCGTCGAGGATGCTGCGCGCAGGATGGTTCATGTACGCCAGGTACATTCCATACACTCCTGTCTTATCCAACCGCTGGTAACCCGGCAAGCGCCATAGCGACCTCTTCCTCGGAGTACTCGTAGTCGCGCAGTTTCCCTGCCATATAGTCGGTATACGCCTGCATATCGAAGTGCCCGTGACCGCAGAGGTTGAACAGGATCGCACGACTGACCCCTTCCTCCTTACAGCGCAGCGCCTCACGGATTGCCCCGGCGATAGCGTGGTTGGCTTCCGGCGCGGGAATGATCCCTTCGGCGCGGGCAAACTGAATGCCAGCGCTGAACGTTTCGAGTTGCTGCACATTGATCGCCTCGATGACGCCCAGTTCAAGCAGGTGGCTGACGAGCGGCGCCATACCGTGGTAGCGCAACCCGCCAGCATGGATGCCAGGCGGCACGAAGTCGTGCCCCAGGGTGTGCATCTTGATGAGTGGCGTCATCTTTGCTGTATCGCCGAAATCATACGCATACTTGCCGCGTGTCATACTCGGGCAGGCAGCCGGTTCGACCGCTACTACACGCACATCGCGCTCGCCGCGCAGTTTCTTCCCGATGAACGGGAACGAAATGCCGCTGAAGTTGCTGCCGCCGCCGGTGCACCCAACGATGATGTCGGGGTAATCGTCCGCCAGTTCCATCTGCGCCAGCGCCTCTTCGCCGATGACCGTCTGATGGAGCAGCACGTGGTTGAGCACGCTGCCGAGCGAGTATTTCGCGTCCGGGTCCTGCGCTGCAACTTCGACGGCTTCGGAGATGGCGATCCCCAGGCTGCCAGTGCTGTCGGGACAGGCAGCGAGGATCGCACGCCCAGCGTTCGTCTCCTCACTCGGGCTGGCGACCACCCGCGCGCCGTATGCTTCCATCAGCGTCCGTCGATACGGCTTCTGCTGATAACTGACCTTCACCATAAAGACCAGCACCTCAAGCCCGAAGAATGCGCCCGCCATCGCCAGCGACGACCCCCATTGCCCTGCGCCGGTTTCCGTCACCAGGCGTTTGACCCCTTCCTGCTTGTTGTAATACGCCTGCGCCACGGCAGTATTCGGCTTATGGCTCCCTGTTGGACTGACCCCTTCGTACTTGTAGTAGATACGGGCAGGCGTATCAAGCGCCTGCTCCAGGCGGCGTGCGCGAAACAGCGGCGTCGGGCGCCACTGACGATAGATTGCCTGCACTTCTTCGGGTATCTCGATAAAACGCTCGGTGCTCACCTCCTGCATGATCAGAGCCATCGGAAAGAGCGGTGCCAGGTCATCCGGACTGATCGGTTGACCTGTGCCCGGATGGAGCACTGGCGGCGGCGGTACGGGCAGGTCTGCCTGGATGTTGTACCACGCAGTCGGCATCCGATCTTCGGTAAGCAGATACTTGACGGTCTTCATGGAACATCCCTCCTCAGCAGCACAGGTAACGCGCAGGCAACGTCACCAGTGACGCGCGCCGCGCCTGCATCGAACAGCGCGCACCCTGAATCAAAAAGCCTCTCATCCCATCCAGGGACGAGAGGCTGAAACAACCTCCGCGGTGCCACCCCGGTTCGCCGCGTCGTTCAGACGCGACGCCCTCAGCGAGTACGGCGCGCATTGCACGCGATACCCCGCGCCCTTATAACGGTGGCGTCTCCGGCGGCTACTACTGCGGACAACATTCAACGTTGCCGGTTCGCTCCGCAACTCCCGGGCCCATTCCGCACCGTCGCTTGCACCGACCTCTCACCATCCGTCGGCTCGCTGAGCCGCGCCCTGGTGCGTACTCTTCCCGTTCACAGTTGTTAGCATCAGATTTGTATGAGTGAGTTGAGTATAGCAGGAATCGGCGTCGGAGTCAAACGGATTTCTAACATAAAGTCCAACCTTGCCTCCGGCTTGCGGCGCGCCTTCAAGCGCAGCAATCTACCCAGCGTCAGCATAAGCGTGTAGAGAACGCCACAGTGTGGGATGCCTGCCTGATCCTGGCTGTGCAACCTGGACAGCGCATACACGTATCTTTTATCGAGAACGGTATCATACAACCTGTCAAAAGGAGCGAAGCATGGGTACACGTCGAGGCCGGCATCTCCACCTCTTCCTTCTTCTGGCGCTGATCGCACTCCTGCTGCTGACCGGTTGTACCACGCGGGCTGCTTCTCCGGGGCGACTGTTCGTAAGCGACGAGACGGAGCGGTTGCGAAAGTTGGAGGTGGCGAAGGCTGCTGCGCCGCTGGTGCAACGCGGCGCCAGGGTCGTTGTTATCATTGTCGAGCGCGGTGATAACAGCGGCGACGACCTAACCAGGCGGCTGGCCACCATCAGTCCGCAGGGACATTCGTCACATCATCGCATTGTTCCTGACGCTATTGCTATCTACGTCAGTTACGAACCGCGGTACTCTGAACTGCGCGCAGGGAAGAACTGGAGCGACGCTCTCACAAACGACGTGCTGACGGACATTCGCACCAAGACGCTCAATCCTGCGCTGCGCAAGGACAATGTGACGAATGGCGTGGTCGAAACGCTCAGGCACTTCGAGTCGGCGCTGGTGTGGCGTGATATCAATAATCTGATCACCATTGCTATCATCGTGATCATCGTGATAGTAGTCATCTTGATCATCGTTGGAATAGTGCGCAGCTTGCTGAGCGGCAACTTACAGTGGAGTTCTGACTCTTCTGACGACTGGTCGGACTCGTCGAGCAGCAGGTCGTCATCGTGGGACTCGTCAAGCGATGATTCACTATCGTGGAAGTCGTCGAGCAGCGAATCGTCAAGCCGTGATGATAGAGATTCGAGCAGCAGTAGCGGATCGTGGTGATCGGTCAATCCACTTCTGCGCAGCAGGACGACGCGCGCTGCAGGCAGGCTCAATATAAACTGGTATTCGTTCTCTAACACGTCACCCCTGCCATACGCAGGGGTGACAGAAACAGGTGTACTGCTATACCCACCACGGTCAGGTGCGGAAAAAATCGATCACCGCGCCACGATCCTCTTCGCTCGGCATAATCTCGACGAACGTGATGCGCCACCAGGGAAAAATGACACTCTGGACGCCAGGCGCCAGATATGGGACATCCTTGCCATCACGTTTGCGCATATTCGTCACTTTGATGAACATATCTCCGGGTTGCGGTTCCTGTTCAATATCCGCCAGAACCGGGTCTTCACCGGCAATGTGCAAAATGACGGTTCGTGCCACTGCATGCTCCTTTCATCGCTTGCGATGATGAACCTCCAGACGCAACAATAATGTGCCACATATGATCTCATCGCCGGGTTGCACCGTCGTTGCGCGCATTGGTTCGATCCGCCGACCGTTGATGAACGTGCCGTTGGCGCTGCCGAGATCTTCCACCCGATACGTCCCGTCACGATACGAGAGAATCGCATGGCGGCGCGAAACGCCAGCATCGTACCCGCCGAATGGACCCAGATCGACATCTGGTATGATACCGCGCGTTGGGTCTGCCCGCCCGATCAGCACCTCATCGCTCAGATTGACCTCGATCCGGCGTCGATTGCTCACCACGATCAGCGCAACGATGTGATCTGACGGCGCATTGTCATCTGAGAGCAGACTGGACGCTGGGGATGGTTCATGACTTACGACCGCTGCCGCATCCAGTTCGCGCGTCGACTCCGGCGGACCCGTGTCGATCAGGCTGGCGCCGCATTCAGTGCAGAAGATTGTGCCGTCAAGTTGTTTTGCCACACAATTTGGACAGACAATCATAATCTGTTAACCGGTTCACGTCGTGCGTATCGAATGACGTGTCGTTTCCTGCATCCTATGAAGAGCGCGAGTCATGTTCCGGTCTCACGTTCATCGCTGGCAACCGGTCCGATCAGCCCGCGTGTGCCAAACCGGATGCGTTTGCGCCCTTCTTCGCTTGCTGTGCCGCTGCGCAAGATGCGCGTCGCTTCCTGCTGCAACGTATGCGCCAGCGCAGTATCGCCAACGCTGAGCATGCGCGTTCCGGCCATGCGCAGGCGCTCACTCGCCTCCGCAAGCCGTCCTTCGGCTACGTGCTGCCACGCGCTCGCCTGCAACCGGTACGCTACCAGGCGCTCCAGCCAGTGCCTGACAGTTGCATCGACACGTTGGGTTACTTCCGCAGCCGGGCGCATGCTGATACGAATCAGTTCTTCACGCACTTGGTCGCGCAGGTTCGCTGCAGGCAGGTGATAGCGCAGCGTCAGTTTCAGCAGTGGATGGTCACCCACCGGCAACACTGGCACGACGACCTCGATTAAAAACCCCTGCACACCAGTATCAGGCCAGTCTCCCAGATTGGCGGCCCAACGACGCTCTTCCTCCTCAACAATCGTGATCGGTGCGATGAAGGGGCGCACCTGATCGAGCGAGCGGATCAGCGCGCCGGGGCGTGTTTCGAGCGAGAGGTGAACCTGTCGTGCAAAGATAGCATGCAGACGTTTTACCTCATCGGCGAACACTTTGACGACATCCTGGGCAGTGGCGATGTACTGCGCGCGACTGTTTTCGCTAGCGGTCATTGTTTCGAGCAGGTCTTCATTCCACTCCGTCCCGATTCCCAGCGCTGTCAATCCGATGCCGCGCGATTGCCCGCGGCGCGCAATTTCGACGCAGCGACTCTCATCGCCATAGGTGCGTCCGTCGGTCAGCAGAATGAGCCGGCTGATCCCACGCGTTAGGAAAGGGCGTTGCACTTCTTGTAATGCCAGCGCCATACCCTGCGCCATTTCCGTGCCGCCAGCCGCTTCGATCTGTGCAATCGCCGCCTTCATATCGGATTTTTTGATGGCGCGCTGGGCAGGAATGACGACATCGGCGCGATCATTGAACACGACCAGCGAGAAATAATCGTCGGGTCCCAGTTGATCGACGATCCGCGCAGCGGCTTCTTTGACCTGCATCAGGCGTTCGCCGCGCATCGACGAACTCCGGTCGAGAACCAGGCACAGGTTTAGTGGCAGTTTTGGTAGTTGCTGCGCCACTCCTTCAGCATGCGCTTCCAGCAAGACGTAGATTAGTTGCGGCTCATCGCTAACTGCCAGCATTGTGCGGCTCAGCGTCTGTTGAAGGTTGATGCCCGGCGTCATAACTGTCCTGCCGATGGGTGCGTGGTGCGTCACACCAACAATGGAAACACTATCACGAATATGGCATCGCTGGCAATAGGAAAAAATGGCGGATATGGTGTGTACTAGACGAGCCGGACTAGCACTGCCGAGATGTTATCAGGTCCACCCGCACGGTTCGCTGCGTCCACCAGTGCGCGCACTGCGCGCTGTGGGCTATCAATGGTCTGGATGATCCGCAGCATTGCTGCATCGTCTACACACCCCCACAGACCGTCGCTCGCCAGTAGCAGATGAGTCGCGTCGCCGATCGGCTGGAACACCAGATCGACGGCGATCTCCGGGTGCTGACCGACGGTACGGTACAGGTGGGAACGGAGCGGGTGATCACGCGCCTCGGACGGGTCGAGCTGTCCCATGTCTATCAGGCGTCCCACTGCGGAATGGTCGGATGTCAACTGATGGATGCCGTGCGTATCGATCAGATAGGCACGAGTATCGCCGACGTGGCTGATATAGAGCGAGTGACCGAGTAGGAGCGCTGCAGTGCAGGTAGTTCCCATATCCGAGCCCGTCAACTGCGCCTGATTCCAGATCGTGCGGTTAGCTTCCTGAACTGCTTCGACCATCAGCGCCTGCAGGGAGACATTGATTGCTCCTTCGACTGCGGGAACGAGGAGGTCTGCGATAATACGCCGCGCAACGGCGCTGACTGCCATGCGGCTGGCGATCTCGCCCCCTTCATGCCCGCCCATCCCGTCAGCAACGATGAACAGTCCAAGGATGGCATCGCCAGTTTCGCGCGGGATGCTGCTGATAAGAGTATAGATCGAGTCCTGATTTGTTTCGCGAATCTGGCCAATATGGCGCATGGCTGCCGCCACAATTGCGGGCGGCGGAGGTGGAGTTTCACGAGGGAGGGTGTTATCATCAAGCGGTTCAGTAGCGCCGGGTCGCTGATCCTGATTGGCCTGCGCCATTACTGCGCGCGTATCCAGCGGGCGAGTGCTATCGCTACTGTCGTCAGACCGCCATGCTGCACTCTGGTCAGGCGGCAAGTTGTCAGGTTGCTCAGGCGATGTATGTGTGCTCATTATTATCGGCCTTCCGACGTAAGAAGAACAGCAACTGCACTGCAGTTAGCGATAGCAACAATGCATGCAGGTAACGTCACGCACGCAGTGCATACAGTGCGTGATCGAGCGATCCGATATAGACCACGCCTTCGCTGATCGCTGGCGACGATACAACCGGTCCCTGCGTCTCATAGCGCCAGATCAATGTGCCATGCGCGGCATCAAGGCAGTAAACGCACCCATCGGCAGCGCCGAAGTAGACCCGTCCCTGGTCAACGCGTGGTGACGATGTGATCTGACTGCCGGTGTCATACTTCCAGGCAAGCTTGCCGTTCTTCAGTTCGACTGCATACAGGTTGCCATCGACCCCGCCGACAAACACTCGTGTGCCAAAGACACACGGTGATGAATTGACATAATGGTTTGTGCGGAACTTCCACACGGGCCAACCACCCTCGCTATCGAGCGCATAGAGGGTGTTGTCCATCGAACCGACAATGACCATATTCTCGGCGAAGGCGGGCGATGAAATGACCGCCTGCTGGGTGCGCTGCTTCCAACGCACCCCGCCGTTTTTGATACTCAGCGCATAAACGAACCCATCACCGCCGCCAAAGTAGACCGACTCGCCTGCAATACATCCTGAGGAACGGATCGGCATCCAGGTGCGATACTTCCAGATCTGTGCGCCGCGCAAGCCGTCGATGGCGTAGAAATGCTGATCATCCGAACCGATGAAGATAACCCGATCAAGCACGCGTGGCGACGAGCGCACCGGTTTGCCGGTGCGGAACGTCCAGCGTAGCACACCGCGGCGAATATCACAGGCGTACACGGCGCCGTCTTCCGATCCGACAACCACAATATCGTTCCATACTGCAGGAGATGATGAAATGCCGCCTTCGGTAGCGTACTTCCAGCGGAACTCGCCCCGTCCTGCATCAACCGCATACAGGTTCGTGTCGTAGCATCCGACGAAGACCATGCCGTTGCTGACGCATGGTGATGAACGCACTTCATCTTCACAGACAAAGCGCCAGATCAGCTCGGTGGTTGGGACGTTGCTGAAGCGCAGTGCTGCAACTTTTCCCGCTGTCGCTACCCCGCTGGAATGTGTGCGCAGCGTTGGTGTCTGCAAGAGCGCCAGGCGCATCTCCTCCGCCGAGGCCCAGCGGTTTTTCATATCGTAGGACAATGCTTTCTCGATCACCGCAGCAAATTCAGGCGAAATCTGCGGATTCAGCTGACGCAGCGGGCGCTCGTGGAAGGTAAATGGCGTCTCCGTACGTGGATCGCTGGCAGTCAACAGGTGATGGAGCGTCGCACCGAGGGCGTAGAGATCGCTCTGAGGTTCAGCGATGCCCTTGTACTGTTCGGGTGGCGAATATCCTTCAGTGCCGATCACAGTGCCGCGGGTGCGCACCAGGCTGCGCGCGATGCCGAAATCGATTAGAACAATCCGATCGTCAGAGGTAACCATTACGTTGGAAGGTTTCATATCGCGAAAGACGATCGGTTCTGGCTTCTGACGGTGCAGGTAGGCAAGTACCTCGCACAACTGAACTGCCCAGCGTGCCACACGATCCTCGGGCAACGGACCTCCCGCCTCGCTGAGGACGGTTTCCAGATCTTTTCCGTGGATCAACTCCAGGATCAGATAGACCCGTCCATTCTCCTCGAAGAAATCGAAGACTTTTGGAATGGCGGGATGTTGCAACGTTGCCAGCAACCCGGCTTCGCGCTCGAAGTTCTTGAGATTCAACAGGCGCGTATTCGAGTCCGGCGCGCTCTGATACATCTCTTTGATCGCGCACGGACGCACGACATCCTTGAAACGCAGGTCGCGCCCGCGATACACAACGCTCATCCCGCCAATACCCAGTGTGCCTTCGATGACATAGCGCCCCTGCAGGATCACACCGGGTTGCATCACTGGCGCAACAACGCGCGCGCCAGCACCAGGGGCTGCCGTTCCTTGTGGGTCAGCTCCGGCATCACTCTGTGACGCATTGGTGCTGATGCCTTTCGTGGTGCCGGGCTTCTTGATCAACGCCATACAATTCCTCCGCAGCGGGCCATACCGGGATGCATCGTGCAAACGGGCGCGCCTGGCGGGATGGATACGCGCTCGACCGGTTGATCTCCTGTTATTATACAGGATAAACGTGAGTGTGAGAGCGTGTGCGGATATGCAGATGCACACTTGCTCGCTGCTGTCATTATAGGGCTTCTGGCTGGATGAATCAACAGGCGGCATTGCATTGGATCGTTGTCAGAATCATCGTACACCTTGCAACCGTGCCACACTGCCGTGGTAACTGCTCATACCTGAGTAACACACATGCCCTGGATCAAAGGCAGAACGCTCTCATCGCGTCTACGAGGGCAAGATGCCCTCGTTCCCAGGAGACATGTAAACACTTGCACTGCTGCGTTGAGTTGAACGGCCTGCACACCCGTGCTATGATTATCGAAAAGCATTTAGGAGTCAGGAGCCAGGCATGGAAAGCGGCGACCCCTTCGATCCGCGTGCGCCTCGATCACCACGCCATGAGCAGCGCGATACCGAGCGGCTGGACTCCGGCAATCACGCTGAGCCGGTGAATCCAGCCTGGCGTCGAACCAGGAGTGCCGGGCGTCAACCGCGCGGCAGTGCATCGTTTCCACAGGAACTGTTGCTCTGGCTTCAGTACGATGGTTGGAAGTTTGTGCTGGCTGCCATCGCAATTGTGCTGGCCGGGGTTGTGCTCTTCGTTCTCAGTCAATCAAATGCGCCGAAGCCGCTGCCTGTCGCGGCGCCCGAACCGCGCCCACAGATCGTGCTGACGCCGCTGCCAGAACAACCGACTGTCACGCCTGGGCCGCTGACCTCGACTCTCTCACTGACGCCAACCGCGCCACTGAATGTTCGGTTGCGCGTGCAGGGAACGGGTGCGCTTGGTCTCTTTTTGCGCCCTGAGCCAAATATCAACACGAGGCCGATCAAGACATTGCCCGAAGGCACGATTGTCACCGTTGTTGGGGAGGACTCGGTGCAGCCGGATCGGGTGTGGAAGCGGGTTCGCGATCCCGAGGGTGCCGAGGGATGGGCAGCAGCAGACTATCTGGTGCCAGTGACGCCGTAAGAATGGTAGATCATCGCTGAAGGCGGGCGCTCACTACAGGCGTCGCTGTTCGAGCGGGCGGCGTCCATCGAGCAGGAGGTAATGCGCTGCCCAACCGACGACGAATCCCGGTTTTGCGAGTTGCCCCGGCTCGCGCAGAGGCGTCTCGCGTCGCACGGCGATAATCCGGTCAGCGGAGCGTGGGCCAATGCTAGGAATGCGCGGCAACAATCGCTATGGTGCGGCATTGATATCGACCGGTTCACAGAGGAAGTGTTCTACCCACACCTGTTTTGGAGTCTTGTCACACGGTAACACGCCATTGTCGTCGAACGGTAGTTCATCATGATCAATCCGTGATCGCGGGTCGTGAAGTCCGCCTGGTAGAGCTGTAGTTCACGCAGCAGATCCTCGGCAGGCAGGTCGGCGAACGGCGTGCGCTTGATGGGGTGAAAGGTGCTGAAGAATGCGCAGCGCAGGTCGAGTTCTCGATGGGCGCGTGCTGCGCCGTCTCCGGCAACTTACGGTCGCTTTCGCCAGCCAGACCGACGACGAACTGCGTCGTCAGGCTGCGGGCAGCCGGTCGTCTGGCAGCGCGCGCCCGGTGGAGAGTTCAGCCGCCCACGCCAGGGGTCCCCACATGCTGCTGGCAAACTCTTTTTCCGGCGCAAGCAGTGCCAGACGTTCAGCGTTCGGCGCTTCCAGGTTCAGCGAAATCTGGTCTGCCAGTTCGATAGCGCGTTTGATGTAGTTGAACGCTGCGCCGGGGATCAATTTCAAGTGAATGTAGCCAGTGTACCCTTCCTTCAACCGCAAACGCTCGACTGTTGCCAGCATCTTTGTCGCCTTCGCGTCGGGGACGATCCTGGAAGAGAGGAACAAACCATCGACCTGACGGGTGCGATGCAGCGTCATGTAAGGTTGTCGCTAGTTCATCGGGTTTGAAGGTAGTGCGTGAACGCTGTACAGAGCACGAGGTGAAGCAATAGAGACAGGAATAGCGGCATGCGTTAGTTTGCAACACCTTGAACAGGCGTGTTGTTCCGCCGCCTTCCTTCCTGGCAGTATAAATGAAGCCCTCTGGCTGACGAATCCCCTGCTGCGCGCTTGCAACAGCGGGGATCAATGTTGCCTCAACGGTTGCTTCGGCGCTGAGGATTGCCAGCTTCTGGCGCGCGTCCGGTTCGATGAAGATGAGCGGACTTATCGCTTCCTGCTTTGTTACCAGCGTTGGTCATTCTTCCGGCATTTCGTGCTGCGTCGAGTGCGTCTCCTCCACTTCCACAGCGGAGAAAATGCCACGATGTGGGGAAGTGTGTGTCGGAAAAGGGGTGTGACAGAGTGGTGCTACCGTCTAGTCAAACCATCACTCTGGCAATGGGGATCCCTGCACGTCCACTTGAGCACCATAGAGCACCAGGTGCACGAGTTTCTGGTTCCTCTTCCGGCTGCAGCGCTCAGATCATCTCACTGCCATATTCATCGGCGTAGGGTCCAGTGTTTTCATCATCGCCGCCGGGCGCATCTTCCGGCAGATCATCATAGTCCATACCGCCTCCGCAGCAAACCGGCGCCTGGTTTCAACAGCGGCAGTAACTGGCATCAATCTGGATGGCAATTATTATTCCGTGCTATTGTACCAGATTTTTGCCCTGGAGTGCAGAGGAAAACGACCCTCTACCAAGCCTAACATGCGCAGGCGGGCTTCGCCTTGGATAGCTGAGGGCTTTAGCCTGATGGCAAGAGGCGCATATCAGGTTAAGTTCTCAATCTACCTTGATTGCTAGTTCGTGTTCGTACAAATGAGTGCCACGAGCGTTGCATGCACCTTCAGTTCAAATCCGGCATTGGTGCGGGCATAGAGCCGCTCAATACCCATCTTTTCTAGCGGACGCATGGTCGCCTGGCGCCCCAGGATCAACCGCACTCCCGTCTCTGCCAGGATGCTCGCCTCATCAGCGGCGCTGTTTTCGTCCATATGCAGCGATATGACCCTTTACAGGAGCACAGGCATCTATCCTTGGCGACTCTACTATGGTGGGGCACCCTCGCGCAGATAGGGAACGAGTACTAGTGTGCTGTATATGACTAGAGGTAAGGTTATTCCAGCGCTTTCCTAAGCTGCAGGATACATATGATCCCCAAAACACGCGAGACGCTGGCATACAGCGTCTCGCAGGAATGTGCTCGCCTTTACCTCAAATCATACCACCACGACACTGAGAGCACGAAGTTTAATGGCATCTCTCCCTCTCAGCGGTGAGGCACGCTTTTTGCAGGCGGCTCAAGACTAAATTGCTGGTGGGCGATACTGGACTCGAACCAGTGACCTCATCGGTGTGAACGATGCGCTCTAGCCAACTGAGCTAATCGCCCGGCACATATCAGTATACCACGGAGCATCAGAACGTGCAACCGCACAAATAGTTTAAAAACCTGAACTTTTGTAGACGATTTGTGCTGTTTTTGTGCCTGGGTTCTCCACCTGATTCATGGTATTCTGCTTCGCAATTATCTACACGTCATACCCTCACATATGTGTGCATGGAGGATGGCATGGCACGCCGGAGTGGTGGTATCAAGAGGAGTTCCTGGGTGACCTTTCGCAGACGTTTGTTTCTCGTGCGTCAGCTGCTACGTGCGCCTGCGAGTGCGGAAGAGTTGATTACAAAAGCTCAGACGGAGCTTGGCGAGAACGGGTATCCGGCGAATGCGGCGGCGGCGCTCAAGCATGATCTCGATTCGCTCAAAGGAGAGTACGACTGTCGAATTGTCTATCGACGTGATCAAGGGAAGTATGTCATTGTAGACTTGGGAGAACTGGCGTTGCTCGATCTGCCGCCGCAGAGTCTCGAGGCGCTGGCACTGCTTGATGCGAGTTATCCGGCAGGAACCGGAAATCCTGTGCATGCCCATATTCGTGCATTGCTCGATCATGTGATCCAGATGCTGCCCCATCGTGCACAGATGCAATTGCAGTCGCGACGCAGCAC
The DNA here is from genome assembly GCA_017743475.1 of Roseiflexus sp. Lineage (GTDB taxonomy): Bacteria > Chloroflexota > Chloroflexia > Chloroflexales > Roseiflexaceae > Roseiflexus. Next base: position 13,537 of record JAGHYV010000072.1, read on the forward strand.
TGCGCGTCAGCGGGTGCGCGGGGGGCGGATCGACGCGAACGTGCTGGCGGCGGTACGTCAGGCAATCGAGGAACGGCGTGAACTGGTGTTTCGCTATTGGGGGTTGAACGATGGCGAAGCGCCGCGACGACATCGTGTTGCGCCCTATGGCATCTTCTTCCGAAGCAGCGGGCATACGTATCTCGATGCCACGCTGCTCGAGGTGCAACCGCCCGGTTCTGATCAACTGTTTGCTGATCTCGACTACCGCCTCGACCGGATTGTTCCCGGTACAGCGCAGGTGCTTCCAACCCCGTTGCCACCGGAGCGCCCAAAGGCACGTACGTGGACGTTGCGCTACCGGTTGCATCCTGAGGTTGCCCGCGGAGAGGATGTGACTGTCCTGTTTCCCGATACGCGGATCGAGTATGGTGATGACGGCAGTGCGCTGGTAACCGCAACGATTTCCAATTTATCGATCGCGCGCGATGTGCTGCTGCGCTACGGCGATCGGTGTCGGGTCATTGATCCGCCTGAGTTGATCGACATGATCCGCGAGACGGTTGATGCGATGGGATCGCTCTATGGCAGCCCAATCTCGTCATGGTGAGCGTGTGGCAGCGCTGGGTCGTTTGCCATGATCCACTGAAAGCGCAGAGGGATGCAGATGCTGAGACGGTAGTGTATGCTCTCCGCTTTTTTCTCTGCGCCGATGCAAATTCTGATCCGATGGCACTGCCAGGATCGCTGCACCGTATGGCTCCAAATCAGTTACTCAACTGAAAAATAAACCGGTATTTGTCTTACCGTTGGGCTAATAGAGATTGAAAATGTAAATCAGTATTCGCACTCGCTGTAAGGCTAATACTATCCGGTATGCCGAACTGGCCATGATTCTAGGTGTAAACCGGTATTTGCGCTTGCCGTAGGGCTAATTGAGGATTGAGAATATAAACCGGTATGTGCCTCTTGCTGTGGAGCTGATAGAGATTGAGTAATCCGGTATACCGGACTAGCCGTAGGGCTGATGGAGATTGAATATTCCAATAAGCGCCTCGTGCCGTGGGCTAAAGCCCTTGGCTAGACGGGCAAAGCCCACCTGCACAGACTAGCGCGTGCCATTAGGCTAATCAAGATCCTCTTGTCGTAGGGCTGAAGTCCTTGGCTAGATGGGCAAAGCCCGCCTGTGTAGGCTATGCTATCAGGCCGCATCGGCGGCCTTCGTCCTGGTAGCCGAGCCCTTCAGGGTGACAACACGCCGCAGGACTCAAGTCATTGGCTGTCCAAGGCAGAGCCTGCCTGCGCGGGCTTTAGCGGAGTAATTACTCAACAACCATACGCCCTCGGCTACGGGGCAAAGCCTGCTTGCGCAGGCGAAAGCAGATTATTTATTCAAAGACCATACGCTCTTGGCTATATGCAAAGCCTGCCCGCATGGGCAAGAGCGGAATGATTACTCAAAAATATAAGCCCTCGGTTATGCGAAGCCTGCTTGCGCGTACCAGGCGACATCTGCGCTGATTCGTCGTATCCGTGCCGATCTGTGTTCTATTTCGGCTATACCAATTATGACGGTGGTGCTACGCCTGCGGCGGAGTAGCCACGCCGGTGGAAGGGACTTCTTCCGGTTTCAGTTCCACCTGGGTGACAGACGCGAACAGGTTGCTAATCGTTGCTGCTGGATGTGGGAGCAGCGCCGCTGCAAGCACCTCGTCAAGCGTATCGACCAGCACGAACGTCAATGCATCGCGCACATCACGCGGCAATTCGTCGAGATCGACATCGTTGCGACGCGGCAGGATGATGGCGCCAATACCAGCGCGATGTGCGCCAAGTACTTTTTCCTTCACCCCGCCGACCGGCAACACCCGACCGCGCAGTGTGATCTCGCCAGTCATTGCGACATCGTCGCGCACCAGGCGCCCTGTTGCTGCTGAAGCGAGCGCCGTCGCCATAGTGATACCTGCCGATGGTCCGTCCTTCGGCACCGCTCCGCCGGGAACGTGAATATGCACTGCGTGCGTATCGAAGAATCGCGGGTCGATCCCCAACGTATGCACCCGCGCACGCACGCAGGTCAATGCCGCTTCCGCGCTTTCGCGCATGACATCGCCCAGCTGTCCGGTAAGGCGCAGTTCGCGGTTCCCCTCAACGACCGACGCCTCAACGAAGACAATATCGCCGCCAGCAGGCGTCCAGACAAGACCAGTCGCCACGCCAGGCTGGTCGATCCGCTCTCTAGCTTCGTTGAAGAACCGCGGACGCCCAAGCGCACTGCGAACAAATTCGACAGTAATGGCAACCGGTATTGGCGTCAGCTCCGGTTCGTCTTCAACAAGCCGCCGCGTCACTTTGCGCAGCACTGCTCCGATCTGGCGCTCCAGATTGCGCACCCCCGCCTCACGGGTGTAGTCGTGGATGATGACGCGCAATGCTTCTTCCTCGAAGACGACTTCGTCGGGGCGCAACCCATTGGCGCGCAGTTGTTTTGGAATCAGATGGCGCTGCGCGATGTGCACTTTTTCATCCACCGTATAGCCGCTCAGTTCGATGACTTCCATCCGGTCGCGTAATGCAGGCGGCACCGTATCCATCGTGTTCGCAGTGGCGATGAACAGCACTTTGCTGAGATCGAACGGCACATTCAGATAGTGATCGGTAAAGGTGTCGTTCTGTTCCGGATCAAGCACTTCTAGTAGGGCAGCTGCCGGATCGCCGCGATAGTCATGCCCCAGTTTGTCGATCTCATCGAGCAGGATCACCGGATCGGACGTGCCAGCACGCCGCAATTCCTGGATAAGACGCCCTGGCTGTGAGCCAATGTAGGTGCGGCGGAAACCGCGCAGTTCAGCTTCATCGCGCACGCCACCAAGGCTCATACGCGCGAACTGGCGCCCGAGCGCGCGCGCAATGCTCTGTCCCAGACTGGTTTTCCCCACACCTGGCGGACCGACGAACGCCAGGATTGGCTCACGCGCGCGTTCGTGACCGTCGGTAAGCGCTTGACGACGCTGCTTGACCGCCAGATACTCAAGGATGCGCTCTTTGATCTTCTGCAATCCATAGTGGTCTTCGTCGAGCACCTGCCGGGCACGTGCAATATCGATCGGCGCACCGGTAAATTTGTTCCACGGCAGTTCCGCCATCCACTCCAGGTAGGTACGCACCATCTGGTACTCTGGCGACGCGCTGTTCATCCTGCTCAGACGGTTGAGCTCGCGGTCGGCTTCTTTGCGCGCTGCGGATGACAGGTTTGCTGCTTCGAGTTTCTCACGCAGTTCGGCAAGTTCGTCTGCCTCCGGGTTGTCTTCGCCCAATTCCTTCTGAATCGCGCGCAGTTGCTGACGCAGGTAGAACTCGCGCTGTTGCCGGGCGGCGGCATCCTGCACTTCCTGGCGTATGCGCGCCTGCACATCCATCAGCGCCAGTTGTTTGCGGTAGAATGCCAGCACCTTGCGCAGACGCTCGACCACATCGAAGGTTTCGAGCAGGTCTTGCCGTTCTTCGAAGGTATAGTCTGGCGAATAGCCGGTATTATCCGCTAGATGACCTGGATCGTTAATGCTGCGCACAAAGTTGCGAATCTCCTGGGGAATGCCGGGGCGCAACTCGAGCACAGCATCGATTGCCGCATGCACTTCGGTCATCAACTGTTCGAGTTCTTCGGTGTGATCGACATGATCGTGCCGCTCGACATAACTAAAGCGCGGGTACGGTTTCTCCTGAGTCTGATCGATCAGTTCCGCCCGTACCAGACCGCGCACCACCATGCCGCTCGCACCATTCGGTAGACGCCCAATCTGCTCAATGCGCGCCACCACTCCAACCCGATGGATCCGCAGTGCAAGCGGAGCGTCTTCCGGCGCATCGCGCCGATACGCGACCAGTAGCGCCAGCTGGTTCTCTTTCATCGCGGCATGCGCTGCCGCTTCGATGCCGTCGTTGAGCGGCACGGTCACGACGGTATAAGGAAAAATGACTATCCCGTCGAGCGGGATCAATGGCAATGTTTGCGTCTGGTGTGTCGTCTCGGACACATGATCGTCTTCCATAGCGTTACCCCGGTTGTAAACTGGCGAAGATATGCTCCGCGTATGAGGTATTATGATGCGCTGCGTAGTCACCGTCAAGGGTTGTGAAGCGTGATAGGGCAAACTTTAACGAAACGTTATTACACTCACTTCCTCAACCCCAGTGTGGGGAAGCCCTGCCGCAGCAAGATGTCACGGAAAGCGTCCCACGTCGCCAGTTATGCTGTGCTCACAGGTTGCAACCCACCCTGGCTGTGGATCAGCGCGCCGATGCCGGGGATCGCCAGGATGTACAGCACCGGTAGTGCTGCGGGTATCGAGATGAATGTCACCATCGCGGCAGGGAGCGCCAGTAGCGCTGCTGCCAGGATCATCAAATGGTAGTCGAGATCGTATGTTGGGTGACTGTGGTGCGCCAGGCGAAAACCGAGCGCGCGTGCGCTTACCGCGATGCCCAGCGCAACCGGTACATGCGCTAGGATGAAGACAATCGCGGCAATTGGCAGACCGACGAGCGTTGCAGTCAGCAACGTCAGCAGCGCGGCAACACTGGCAATCAGCAGTCCGATCGCCAGCAATCCCGTTCCAAAGGCTCGGAAGGGCATCGCCAGCAGGGTCATTCCTGCAACTGCACTACGACGGGGCCAGAAACCCAGTATCAGCACGACTGCCATAATCTGCACCAACCACACGAGCGCACCAACCAGCGCACGAACCGGAGACATTTCAAGACGTTGCCCTATTGTTGCGAGAATCACAGCCCGCATATGAGATGGACCGGATGTGCTGGCAAATGCTCCTATTGGCGTTTCAACGCCGCGCATCAGGTTAAGTGCGCCGATAGCGGCAGGAATGACCAGCAATGCCACTGCTGCAATGGTTGTCGCTCGCCTGAGCGCCTGTCGGATCGCAGCGCGTCGTGCAGCAACTCGTGGCGATGTATGCGGCAGGCGACGCAGCGTACCCGCAACCAGATCGGTGGTCGGCTCGCGGGGATCGAGTGCACCGCTGCGCGCCAGCGCCTGGCGGAATGCATCATCATGTTCATCATTGGTTGAATGAATACGCATAGAACTCGTTTAACTCCTGTCAGGAGGGTATTTCTTCATGAACAACACCCTCAGCGCGTAGTGCCTCGGCGAGCATACGCCGTGCGCGATGTAATCGGGTTTTGATTGTGCTCTCCGGCAGCCCGGTCACCTGCATAATCTCTTCATACGAGAGATCGTTCCAGTAACGCAGCACTGCAACTTCACGGTACGTTGGCGGCAGACGCAGGAGCGCGCGCTGCACGGCGTCGCGTTCTTCCTGCTCAATAGCGCTGCGTTCCGGGCCTTTCGCCAGCGTCGGTACGCTTAGCACTACATCATCGAGTGTCAACCAGGCAAATCGTCGCCGCCGCAGACGATCGATGCAGTAGTTCAGCCCGATCGACAAGAGCCAGGTCGAAAACCTGCGTGCCTGGTCGAAGCGCGCCAGATTGGTATACGCCCGGAGAAAGATCTCCTGGCTGGCATCTTCCGCCTCTTGAGCGTTTCCAAGCATTCGATATGCCAGATTGAACACCGATCCGGCGTAGCGCTCCATCAGTTGTGCGAAAGCGTCGTGATCACCATTGATGGAGCGTTTGATCAGCGCGTGTTCGTCGGACTGCTCCACCATGCGCCTTTACCGTTCTGCAAGAATTACGCGCATGCACTGCGAAAGGTTTCGTCTGATGATGCGCTGCCGCCAGGACGATACGTGCGCTTGCATAACGAGCCTCTATCGTATACCATGGGGCGGTGCCGCCTATCGGGAATCGCCTGGTCAACACCGTTGTGCAATGCCTGGGATGCGAGCGACCAGGCGGCGCTGCAAGGGAGGATGAAGCGTGGCAGTAACATACAACCGTGATCAGATTCGTGCAGCATTGGCAATTACCGATCCGGCTGTTAGTTCGTTTCTCGATCTCCAGACCGGCAATGTTGTTTCTATCACTGAAGGCGATCAGAGCCCGGCGAACCAGGAACTCAGTGTGCTCATCATGAAAAGTTATGGTGATCGGTTCCGTTATATTCCGGGCGGGAATCCTGCTGCCGATGATGCAGCAGTCAGCGCCTGGCTCGAGAATGAAGGACTGACGTAACCGCTGACTCTGCCTACGGCGGCGGAAGCAGGATGTTTCTGCTCCCGCTGCCGTTGTCAGGTTGCCTATGCGTCGTTGAGCGCTGCAACGCCGGGCAGGATACGCCCTTCTAGCAGCTCCAGTGATGCGCCGCCGCCCGTTGAGATGTGACGGATCTTATCGGCAAGCCCCATCTGCTCCACCGCGGCAACTGAGTCGCCTCCACCGACAATTGTCATTCCTGGGCAGTTTGCCATTGCCTGCGCAATTGCACGCGTCCCCTCTGCAAACGGCGCCAGTTCAAACACTCCCATCGGTCCATTCCATATCACCGTCTGCGCAGAAGTGATGATCTCAGTGTAAGTTTGGATTGTTTCAGGACCGATGTCCAGCACGCGCCAGCCGGGTGGTATTTCGCCGACCGGTACGACTCTGCGGTTGGCGTCCGCGCTGAAAGCGTCGGCAATGACGACATCGGTTGGGAGCATGAAGCGTACCCCGCGACTTGCCGCTTTTTCGAGCAAAGATTTGGCAACCGGAACCGAATCCGGCTCAACCAGCGAGTCGCCCATCTCGTACCCCTGCGCCAGCAGGAAGGTGTTTGCCATGCCGCCGCCGATGAGGAGAGCATCAACTTTGCCGAGCAGGTTTTCGATAACACCGATTTTGTCGCTGATCTTGGCGCCGCCGATGATGGTGACGAAGGGGCGGGTTGGATTCTCCAGCGCACCCTGAAGTGCAGCGAGTTCGGCTTCCATTAGAAAACCGGCAACGGCGGGCAGGAAATGTGCCACTCCTTCGGTCGAAGCGTGAGCGCGGTGCGCCGAACCGAAAGCGTCATTGACATAGACATCACCGAGTTTTGCCAGTTCGCGCGCCATGCTCTCGTCGTTGGCTTCCTCTCGCGGGTCGAAGCGCGTATTTTCGAGCACGAGCACTTCGCCGGGCTTGAGATCCCGCGCTGCCGCCTCAGCCGCAGGACCGGTGGTTACCTGCGTGCCTTTGACCGCCTTTGCTTCGGGCAGCAGTTCCGCCAGCCGCGCGACAACCGGCGCCAGCCGCATGCTTTCGACAACTTTGTTTTTGGGGCGACCCAGGTGCGACATCAGAATGACTGCCGCGCCATGCTCAAGCAGGTAGCGAATGGTTGGTAGCGCAGCACGAATGCGCGTATCGTCGGTAATCTGTCCGTTCTCTAGCGGCACGTTGAAATCGACCCGAACCAGAGCGCGTTTGCCGCTCCAATCGATGTCACGGATCGTCTTTTTTGCCATTGTTCTTCTCCTTCTCGTCAATACACGCTTCGGGACGATCTTATTGTAGCATAGTGCTCAACGGTTGCCGCTTCGCGCACTGGCGAGTATAATCCCCATAGCAAGATTGTGCGCCAATGCGGGAGTAAGCATATGCGTCTTCAAGGGCGGGTAGCGGTCATCATTGGGGCTTCGAGCGGCGTCGGGTATGAGACGGCACGACGTCTGGCTCGCGAAGGTGTGTCGGTAGTGGCTGCAGCGCGGCGCCGTGACCGACTTGAGTCGCTGGTAGCTGAGATTGCTGGAGAAGGGGGGCGGGCGGTTGCGATTCCAACTGATGTGACTGTCTCGGAACAGGTGGATCGATTGGTCGAAAGCACGGTCAATCTGTTCGGGCGGGTAGATATCCTGGTCAACTCGGCAGGGGTGACACACAAAATTGCGCCGCTCGAGCAGTTCAGCGATGATGATTTTCGGCTAGTGATCGAGACCAATCTGCACGGAACATTCTACGCAGCGCGCGCAGTTATTCCCCACATGAAGCGTCAGCGATCCGGTACAATTGTTAATATTGCCTCGCGTGTGGGGAAGATTGGTATTGCCAATATCGCTCCATTCTGCGCAGCCAAATTTGCGCTTGATGGTCTCAGTCAGGCGCTTGGCGCAGAGTTGCGTCCATACAATGTTTTTGTGACCACCATCTTTCCAGGGCTGATCAACACCGAACTAGAACCGCTCAATCCCGGCGAAGAGTTTCGTCGGCGCCTGATGACGGCTGCCGATGTGGCGGAAGTTATTCTGTGGGTATGCACGCTTCCGCCGACAGTACGGGTTGATGAGTTGCCGATCATGCCGCGTCAGATCGACATGTGACCTCGTGTGGGGCACTGACATTGCGGATCGCAGTCGATGAAAGATCGACGCGAAACAGGCGTTCGGGCAGTTCGCGGAAGAGGGGGCGCAGGGTGGGCGGCATGTCGATATCCGCCAGGGTGCGGAAGATGCCGTCCCTGACACGCCCGGCGACCAGGAAGGTGCAGCGTTGTGCGGCAATCCTGGCGAATGCCGCGTCACGACCGGTTTCGCCGTCGTAGTAGCGCGGATCGATGATCCGAAGCGCGGTATCATATCCGATCACGAACGTGCATCCGGGAAAGAGGTCGGCTTTCTGGACGAAGAGCGGCGCGCGCGTCAGCACCACAGGGTAGCGTCCGCGGAACTGATCGAGGCGGCGCTCCAGTTCGATGTATCGCAATGGCGGTTTGTCGGCGTTCAGCACCGGCAGTTCAAATGTCACCGGCGTACCGAGCAACACGGCTGCCGCCTGCGCCAGATACTCGTGACCGGCATGGAGCGGGTTGAACGAACCGGACAGCAGCGCAGCTGGCGTCGCGCCTTCGCGACAGACACGACCATCCTTGCTAACAAAGACGGCGGCGATGTCGCCGTTCAGCAGGAGCATCAGTGGATCAGGGGACGCTTCTTCCTCCACCTCAAGGGTTTCGGGAGGTTCCAGCGCCAGCGCAGGCGGTGCGACGCCACACGCCTCGGCGATTGCGCGTATAATCAGCAGGCTTATCAGCGCCTCCTCGCCAGCACGATCACGCGCGCCTTTGGCGAGGGTCAGGCTGGAGACCCGCAACGTTGCACCGTCGTAGACGGCAATCGAGCAGCCATGATCACCACGTTTGACACGGTCGGTTGCGATAGCGGCAGTGCAGGCGACACCCAGGCATGGTGCAGCGCCATCGGTCAGGCGCAGGGCGCGGCGATACGCGGCTTCGGCCATGGCGCGCGACGTGGCGGCAGAGACGAACTTCTCCGGCGTCGCGCCGATCAGATCGGCGAGAGACGCAGCGGCGTAACGGTCGGTCGCCTCCAGCACGGTACGTGATGAACCGGGGACGCTGTGCAGCCAGAAGAGCGCCAGGCTTCCGGCACCGGCAAACTCGAAGACCAGGCGATGGGGCGTTTGATGGATGGACGTGATCGTCTCTTGAGGCACTGGCATCATAAGAAATAGTGTACCACGATTTACCCGCCTTTGCCTGAAAGCGACCAGAATCTATGAATGGACGCGCAACACTGACCCGTTTTGCATGGCTGTCGATCGCTGTGGCAATCGTCACCATTTCGCTGAAAGCCGGTGCGTATCTGGTCACCGGTTCGGTTGGTCTTCTGTCCGATGCGCTGGAGTCACTGGTCAACCTGGTAGCGGCGATTATTGCGCTGATTGCGCTGACGATTGCGGCGCAACCGCCGGACGAGGACCATTCCTACGGGCACGAGAAAGCGGAATACTTTTCGAGCGGCGTCGAAGGGGCGCTGATCCTGATAGCCGCTTTGAGCATTGCGTTCGCAGCGGTTGGGCGCATCCTTCATCCACAGCCGATTGAGCAACCGGAATTGGGTCTGACAATCGCAGTCATCGCGTCGCTGGTGAACCTGGTTGTGGCGCAGATATTGATCCGCGCCGGTCGGCGTCATGAATCGATCACGCTTGAAGCCGATGCGCATCATCTGATGACCGATGTCTACACGTCGGCGGGGGTTATCATTGGTGTGGGGCTGGTCAGTCTCACCGGCTGGTATCTGCTCGACCCGCTGATTGCGCTGGCGGTCGCCGGGCACATTGTCTGGACAGGTGTTCAGTTGTTGCGGCGATCGGTGGCGGGGTTGATGGATACATCGCTGCCAGCAGACGAACGCGAGGTGCTGGACGCAACACTGGCGCCGTTTCGTGATCAAGGAATCATTTTCCATGCCCTCCGCACCCGCCAATCGGGCGCGCGACGTTTTGTGTCGTTCCACGTCCTGGTGCCGGGAACGTGGAGCGTCCATCGTGGACATACGCTGCTGGAACAGGTTGAGCGCGATGTGCGCAGAGCGCTACCGAATACGACAGTCTTCACCCACCTGGAACCGATCGAAGATCCGGCGTCGTTTCAGGATACGACGCTCGACCGCGTCGAAGAGACAAAGGATCAGCACTGATTTTGCCGTGGGGCTTGTGGAGATCGAGAATTATAGCAGTTCTCATAGAGGTTGAACCGATTGCTCAAATTTGAGCACTCCCCGGACGATCGCAATCACCATCGCGCGCCCCACGCGGCGACCGAAATGAATCTCGGTCTATGAGAGAAGTATGTCAAAATGTATTTCGGCACATCGCAGTTCTCACAGGAGGTCGAACGCCCCGCCGGAAGCGGACGCCTTGCGCGACATCTCTCTGCGCGCTCCGCATCTCTGCATGCATTGGACCGGCTCATGCGGAGGCGCGAAGGCGCGGAGAGCGGGAGCGCAGTGCTCACAAAGCCGGTTGGACGGGGCTGCGCCCGTCGCCGGAAGCGGGCGTCTCGTGCGACACGGCAGACTTGGACGAAGGTCGAGGTATCTGAGAACTGCTGTAATCCGGTATGTGCCTCTTGCCGTGGGGTTCATGAAGATTGAGAAATAAGTCCGGTATGCGCCTCTTGCCGTTGGGCTAATATTGAGAAATATAATCCGCTATACCAGACTAGCTGTCGGGCTAAAGCCCTCGGCTATGTAAGGCGAAGCCCGCCTGCGCGGGCTCTACCGGATTATTTCTTCAAAGACCATAAGCCCTCGGCTATGTGGGGCAGAGCCCGCCTGCGCGGGCTATTCCAGACAACACTTATCCACATCCGCGCTGATCCGTCGTATCCGTGCCGATCCGTGTTCTATTCCGCCGCGATGCTCAAGCCCTCGGCTATGCGGGGCAAAGCCCGCCTGCGCGGGCTATTCCAGACAACACTTATCCACATCCGCGCTGATCCGTCGTATC
>JAGHYV010000073.1 GCA_017743475.1 Roseiflexus sp.
GGTTGGTCGGGAATCGCCCGCGCAGGCGGGCGTCGCTCTGCCTGGCCGAGGGCTTATGGTCTTTGAGTAATTCCGCTCTCGCCCGCGCGGGCGGGCTTCGCCTCGAAGAGCCGGAATAGAACACGGATTGGCACGGATAGGACGGATAGGCACGGATGCAGGTTGGTCGGGAATCGCCCGCGCAGGCGGGCGTCGCTCTGCCTGGCCGAGGGCTTGAGCCCGACGGCAAGAGGCGCATACCGGATGATAGCGTTGCGCAGAATGATTGAACCACCTGCATCCTGGGTGCGCGGGCGTCCCCGCCCGCGGGCGGCGACTGCACCTCTCCGCGTCCTCCACATCTCCGCATGCATTGGACAGGCTCACGCAGAGGCGCGGAGGCGCGGCGATGGGGAGCGCAGCGGAAGCAAGCGCCTTGTGCGACACGGCAGACCCAGACAAAGGTTCAACGTATCTGAGAACTGCTATAAGCAGGGAGTTCAACATGGATCAAACAATGTCGCCTCTTTCCCATGTGCCTTTTCAGGCACTCGAAGCATTCTGCCGCAGGCATCACATTCGACGGCTCTCGCTCTTTGGCTCAGCAGTGCGCGGAGATTTCAGACCGGACAGTGACATAGATGTCCTGTAGAGCTTGAGCCTGGCGCACGGATCGGATTTCTGGTGCTCAGCCGCATGCAGCGCGAACTGGCAGAGATCTCTTCCAACGTCCGGTTGACCTGGCGCCCCGCGCGGGCCTGAAGCCTGGCATTCGAGCGCACATCCTAGAGCAAGAAAAGGTGCTGTATGCGACAACCTGAGCGGCTTTATCTTCAGGATATCCTGGAAGCTCGTGATGCCATCCAACGATTTCTCAACCGGACAGACGAGATGGCTTTCATGTAAGATGCATTGATCCAGTGCGCTATCCTGTAGAAGCTCATCGCTGTGATAGGCAAAGCCGCCGCGCGCCCCCCAGCTTTGCGGAGCGACATCCTGAGATGGAACGGATGGATATTGGAGCCTTCCGCAACATCACCGTTCACACAGCGGTGGACTCGCGGATCGGGTAGGGCATGGCCACCGAAGATGCCTGCTGCGCGACAAGGTCGTGACTGTACTCGAACAGCCAGCAGAGGGACGGATGATGTACAATTGCGTCGATGAGGAGGAGACGCAGCAATGTCCAATCCGTTCTACTACGGCGGTCGGGTTGAACCGGATCAGTTTGTTGGCAGGCAGAGCGAACTGCGCCGTATCTTTGCAGCGCTGGAGATTGCCCACACCGGACAAATGCAGAGTGTGTCGGTTGTTGGACCACGACGCATCGGCAAATCATCGCTGCTGTGGTACGTGACGCGGCGGTACGATAACTACTTACAGGATGCCTCGAAGTATCGATTCGTCTACATCGACCTGCAAAACGCCCGTTGCCATACGCTTACGGGATTGCTCGGCGAGATCACCTCGCAATTGGGGGTACGTGACCGGATCGGTCATCAACCGCTGGTTGCATTTCAAAACGCTATCACGGCGCTAAGACACGACGGATTCTTGCCCGTGATCTGTCTCGACGAGTTTGAAGAGCTGGTGGAACGACAAACAGCATTTCCCGTTGATGTTTACGATTCCTGGCGATCTCTCATGAACCAGCATGCGCTGGCTTTCATCACTGCCTCAAAGATGCCGTTACCCGATCTGGCGCAGGCTGGGAAATATACGTCGGCGTTCTTCAATGTGTTTACATCCATCCGGTTGGGTGAGTTAACCGATAGCGAGGCGCGCCAATTGATTGCACGCGGCGCACGCTGCGATCATCCCTTTACTCCGCGTGAACAAGAGAACCTCCTGCGGCTGGCGGGCGGACACCCCTACAAACTGCAACTGGCGGGAAGTCTGCTCTACCTTGCCAAAGCTCAGGGTGGCCCGGTGCGCTGGTCGCGCCTGCGGCGGGATTTTGACCGTCAATGCGAACATGCAGGACTGGCAACACCCTGGCGGAAAACGATGGGCGCACACCTCACCGCTGCTCTATCCTGGCTGGTTATCACCCTTCCTACATGGTTGGGACGCGCCGTGCATGAAGTAGTGCTGCGTCTGAAGAAGGACGACGTGAGCCAGACCACTGCCTGGATGTGCGGTGCGGTTCTGCTTATAGTGAGCATTGGGCTGCTGTTCGGTTTGATCACGATCAACCTCGACGAGATGTTGCAATTGATCGAGCGTATTCGTGGCAACCCGTAGTACTGTTAACCAGGAGACATCCGGCGATGCCTGACACCCTGCGCTTTCCCCACGACATCCTGCGGTTGCTCTACTGGCTGTACTTCAAACCGCTGACCCTGCGGGCGTATGCACAGCGCATTGATCCTAAGCTTGATGAAAGACTCAGGCTTTGGGAACTGTCGAATGAACAGCGCGCCGACCCGCGTGTGCGCCATCTGCTCTGGCTGTCATTAACGCTGATCTGTGGTACACCGCTGGTCATGGCGCCCCTTATCGGCGCCGGTATTCATTTGCTGGCTAGAGCCGGTGTTCCTGACATTGCATTTGACTGGATACCAGGGATAGGGACAGCGTTCGGCTGGATCATTGGGAGTATTATCGGTTTCTGGCTACTTTGGAAAAGGCTCACATCGCTTGTGAACCTGGCATTTTGGGGAATAGTCATTTACGTGCTTACCGTATTCGTTTCCCTTTTTTTACCCGATTCTATCAGTAACCTGTTTGGTGAGACTCTTCAGAACGCAATACCACAACTCCCCGGCTCCCCCGATACTTACCGTATCCTCTGGTATCTGGCGGTCGGCGTGGCGGTCGGCGTGGCGTTCGGCGTGGCGGTCGGCGTGGCGGGCGGCGTGGGGCTCGTCGTGAGGCGCGGCGTGGCAGTCGGCGTGGTGTTCGGCGTGGCGGGCAGCGTGGCGAGCGGCGTGGCGGTCGGCGTGGCGGGCAGCGTGGCGGTCGGCGTGGCGTGGACGATCTCTTTTCTGCTGTTCTATTTTCGCTTGCCCTTCTATCTCGTTGAACTGCCCTGGAACCTGATCGTCGGACGGTGGGCCGAATCCGCTCCGCCGGAAAAAGCTGCCCGTCGCTTTCGCCTGATACCACTCTACTGGGATGAAGTCATCTGGCTGCCGCTCTGGGGGCTGGATCATACGCTGGTGGACATCGGCAAGAAAGACCGTCGCCTTGCGCAAACCCTGATCGCCGACGTTGCGCAATCGTTTCGTCAGGGTTGGGCAGCGCGCAGTGCGCTGATCGAACTGACCGCCTACGATCTCGAACAGGCGCAGGATGTACGGGCGATTGCCGGCGTTGCCGGGCACCTGACCTGGCTGCCATCCACTATGCCCGCCGAACTGGAAACCGTTTTACCACCCTTCCGGGACATTGCCCGGTATGTGCAGGCTGCGCTGGAGAGTGACACGCTCTACAACAAACAGCGCCAACTGCGTGATGCCTACGAGCAAACGCGGCGTGTGCGCGAAGGGCTGGCGCTGAATGATCGACGCATAGCAGTGCAGTTCGGGCGCATCCTGGAACGCTGGGAAGCGATCCTGTCCCGGCAACTCATGGAGTTGAAAGACCGTGAGAGCATCCCGAATGTGTACGTGGCAGGAAACCCGCTTGCGACCAATAGCAAGGTATTCAAGGGGCGGCACGATCTCTTCCTGGCGCTCGAACGTGAACTGGCAACTGCAGCCGAACAACGGCCCGCCCTGTTGCTCTTCGGCGGGCGACGCTGCGGTAAGACGTCGGCTATCAAGCAACTGCCGGTTCGTCTCGGACCTCGCCTCATTCCGGTAGAGGTTGATATGCAAGATGCGGTCAATGCCGAAGGCGCAGGCGGATTGCTCTTCAACCTGGCGAATCAGATCAGGGAAAACGCATTGACCCACCGGCGCCTCAAACTGCCAGAATTGACCCGTGATGCATTGGCGGTTGATCCATACCCGACATTCGGCGCGTGGCTCTCGCAGGTCGAGGCGGCGTTGGGTGAACGCTGGATCTTGCTCTGTCTGGACGAATACGAGCGGTTACAAGAGATGCTCGAAGCTGGCCGCATTGACCGGCGTATCTTTGGCTACCTGCGCCATATCATTCAGCATCACCCGCAGATAACGCTCCTGCTAAGCGGTTCGCATACGCTCCTCGACCTGCCTCGCATGTGGAGCGACTACTTCATCAACGTGCGCACGCTCAAGATCGGTCATCTGAACGAAGATGAAGCCCGTGAACTGATCGTTCGTCCGATAGAAGACTTCCCCCTCACCTACGAACCCGATGCCGTCGAACACATCCTCACTGTGACCGGTTGCCAGCCCTACCTCGTTCAGGCCACCTGCCGCGATCTGGTGCATATGCTCAACGACCAGAACCGCACTCACGCTACGCTCGCTGATATCGAACAGGCCTTCGCATGTGTCCTGACCTCCGCTGCGATGTACTTTGATGAACTATGGCGCGGGCGCGACACCGATGACATTCAGCGGTCGGTGATGCGCGCCATCGCACTGCGGCAGGATGTGCGCCGGAGCGGTGATCCGGCGACGGTGAATGTGGTGCTGAGCAAACTGGTGCAGCGCGATATTCTCGTCGAAACCGCAAACGGCTATCGCTTCCGTGCAGAACTGGTGCGGCGATGGGTGGAACAGCAGGGTGATAGCGGTTAAGCCCTGCCTGCTCGTTGCCGGAAAAGGCGAATCAAAAAGGCTCACCGCCGTGAGCCTTCGTGCCGCTTTCTGGCGGGCCCGACGGGATTTGAACCCGCGCTCTGAGCCTTGACAGGGCTCCATGTTAACCGCTACACCACGGGCCCGTCTGTTTTGGTGACCCCAGCGGGATTCGAACCCGCGATCTCCACCTTGAGAGGGTGGCGTCCTAGGCCGCTAGACGATGGGGCCTGCTCTTGACGTCGGCCCGTACTCCTCGCGGCCCCGACAATCGCTATTATACCAGCAAGTGTGCAACATTGCAAATCGGCAGCATGTTGACACACGTGTGCTGAGGTCATATACTGCTCCACTATGGAACCTTCTCGCAAACGAGCATTGCCGGGTATGTCACAGCGTATTGCCGAAGTGATCGAAGCAACCAGCACTGAGTTCACCGCCGGCACGTATGAACTGCTGGCCGCGCCGCCGTTTGGCGCGCTGGTGCGCGCGCAGGCACGCGCCAGTGGGATGGCGATCTACGGTCTGGTATACCGCATCCACACCGGAAGTCGGGATATCGGCGGGCGGGCGCTGGTGCGCGGGCGCACTTATGACGGGCGCGAGTTGTACGATGCCGAAATCTACCACGCGCATCCCGATCTGGCAGAGGTGCTCCAGACTGAGTTCTCTGCCATTATCGTCGGGTTTGCGGAAGGTGATGCGATCCGCCAGTTTTTGCCGCCGCAACCGCCGCCGGTTCACTACAGTGTGTACGAGTGCGACGCCGGCGAGGTGGCACGCTTCAATCAGGCGCTCGATTATGTTCGCACAGTGCTGTTTACGCCGCACATCCCCGGCGACGAGGTGCTTGCTGCGGCTATTCGCGCTGCGGCTCGCACGGTTGCCGATGAACGCGCATTCCTTGTGCGCGCAGGGCGCGAGATTGCTTCACTTCTCAAGGATGACTATGATCGCCTGAAGGCAATTCTGCGCCGGCTTCGACCGTGAGCATTTCACAGGGTGATGATGCCCTGTCGCGCGCCGCGGTTGACCGCTTCGGTGCGGCTTGAAACGCCGAGTTTGGCAAAGAGTGAGGAGAGATGAAACTTGACCGTGTGCTCGCTGATCTGCAATTTCTGCGCGATCTGTTTGTTCGACAACCCCTGACTCACCAGTTCGAGTACGTCGCGTTCACGCGCGGTCAACGGCTCGCCGACCGGTTCTGCCGCCGATAACGGGCGGCGGTGCAGCAGGCGCGGCGCCAGTTCCGACGAGAGGACGATCAACCCATGTGCGACGGCCTGGATCGCAGCGGATAACTCTGCTGCATCTGCGTCGTGCGACAGCAGCCCCCACGCCGTCAGCGGCAGGCGGCGCAATACATCTGCCTGCTGCGCGTCATCGCTCAGCAGCAGCGCCGCGTATCGCGGATCCTCTCCCAGCGCCCGATCTGCTTCGGTCAGCACACATTCATCCGCTGCCAGGATGACATCCGTGTCGGGCGGGATGCCGGCGGGTGTAGTGAGCGATACGGTTTCGCCGACGATCTCGACGTTCGCTTCGGCGACCAGGGCGCGCAACCCGGCGCGCAATGCCGGCGTCGGCGCGACGATCAGGACGCGAATCATGGTGAAAAGCCTCCGACGGGCTGATGGTCGTTGAATACATCATCCGGTCTATCCTGCGCAGGCGGGCTTTGCCTCGAAGAGCTGGCATAGAACACGGATTGGCACAGATGTGACGGATAAGCACGGATGAAGGTTTGTCTGGAATAGCCCGCGTAGGCGGGCGTCGCCTGGCATAGCCAAGGGCCTCAGCCCCACGGCTCATTTGGCATAGCAGATTATAGCAGTGCGCAGAATGATTGAACCACCTGCATCCTGGTTGGGCGGGCGTCCACGCCCGCGGGTGGCGACTGCATCGCTCCGCGTCCTCCACAGCTCCACAGTGCCTTGGACCGGCTCACGCGGAGGCGCGGAGGCGCGGAAATGGGGAGCGCAGCGGAAGCAAGCGCCTTGTGCGACACAGCAGACCTGGACAAGGGTCAACGTATCTGAGAACTGCTACAAATGCTCAGTCTCCATGAGCCTGCACTTGCTGAGGAGGTTCAACCTCGATGAGACCCACCGTAATCTAAAGCGCTTTCGTGCACTATGATCCCGTGCCGGGCGTCACATCGATCACGCGAATATTGCCGGCGCGCAGCAACCGGAGACGGAGCGTTCCGTCCGTGTGCTGAAGCGCTCTGTGCAAGTCCTCCGGCTGCTCCAATGATACCGTATCGGCGTGGAGCAGCAGGTCGCCGACCAGAATCCCCGCCCGTTCCGCCGGGCTGTCTGGCTCGAGGCTGACAACCAGTAATCCCCTGGAACGTCCGTTGAGCACGCCTTCCGGCAATGGCAGTGATTGCACGCCGACGCCAAGACGCGCGCGCCGCCCCTGGCTATCGTTCAACCACCGTTCGACGACATGACTGGCGATGGCAACCGCCAGATCGCCGCCAAACACCATTGCGTTGATCCCGATCACCTTGCCGCGTGCGTCGAGGAGCGGTCCGCCGGAGTTGCCGGGCGCGAGCCGTACATCGGAACGGATGAACGCGACACGCTGCCCGTTGCGCGTCTCCGCCTCCCCCAGCCCACTGACGATACCGGCAGTCACCACCCATGGTTGTCCCCACGGATGACCAATCGCAAAGACCAGTTCGCCGACCCGCACACGCGACGAATCGCCAACCGATGCCGGCGGAAGGTCATCCGCCGGTGTGTGCAGCAGCGCCAGGTCGAGGTCCGGGTTGCGCGCTGCGACCTGTACCGGCAGATCGCGCCCATCGAGCGTTTGCATGCGCAACCTGCCGCCCGCGCCGACGACGACGTGGTTGTTGGTCAGAATAACGCCGCCGGATCGCCAGACCACGCCTGTGCCGGCGCCTCTGCCTGATCCGTGGAGATGCACGACGCTCTGCCGCGCGCGTTCGACAAGATCGGCAAAACCGGCAACAATATCCGATGCACGATAGAACACCTGAGTCATCGAAGTTATGCGCCTTTCTGGGTTTCTCTATTGAAGACGCGAAGGTGCAGGGCGTTCCTGGCTTCGCGTCTTCCGGGTGTGACGATGACCACACGACAATGCCGCGACGAAAGTCTTGGAAATCCGCTCTATGAACCCTTGCGCTGTCCGATTGTCACCGCCAGCGTCATCAGCGCCCCGCCGCGAATAATCTCCGCCGGTACGGTGGCACCGACGCGGTCGCCGCTCAAAACTGCCTGCAAATCGTCGGTGTCGTTCAAAACAACGCCATCGATCCCAACCAGAATGTCCCCAACGAGCAGTCCCGCCCGACTCGCCGGGCTATCCGGCTCGACGCGCACGATCAGCAGCCCGCGTTCCTGGTTGCGTCCGGCGCGCTGCCCCGCCGGAATCGTGACCGGTTGGCTGCTGATGCCAAGAAAGCCGCGACGGACGTGCCCCTGACTCGCCAGGGTATGGGCGATGCGCCATGCGAATGGCGCCGGTAGTGCCAGCGCCACGCCACCGATCAGTCCGGTCGTGAATAGCCCCAGTACCGCCCCGGTCACGTCGATCAGAGCGCCGCCCGAAAAACCGGGGTATGGCGTGGCGTCGGTCTGGATCACCTGCTCGACCATGCCGCGTCGGGTGCGTAGCGGACCGCCGACTGCGCTGACAATGCCCAGGCTCGCCATCGGTCCCCCTGGAGAAGGTCGTCCAACGGCGAGCACAAACTGACCGACGCGCGCCGGATTGAGCGCCTGCGCTGCGATCTCGCCGTCCAATGCATCGATCCGCAGCAGCGCCAGGTCGCTGGTCTGGTCACGCCCGACCAGGCGCGCTGCTAAGGTGCGCCCATCATCGGTCTGGATTGTCAGGTCATCGTCGCGTTCCAGGACGTGGTCTGCCGTCAGAACCTGGTCAGCGGCAATAATGATGCCGCTGGCAGGCTGGCGTTGTCTGCCGTTCACCATCACCAGCGAGCGACGGATACGTTCGACGGCGTCCGCCATCTGGTGTGAAAGTGCGCTGATAGGATCGGCGCCGGATGATGCTGTCATGGTATCCTCCTTCTGTAGCCTTGCGTGAATGATACCGGTGCGCGCGCCGCGCGGCATCGCCGGAATGCGCAGGATGCCACCTGGAAAAATGGGCAGTTGTCGGCGCTATAATGCTCTATTGTTCTTGCCGGCATCTATAAGGAGGGTTGCATGGCGTTCTTCGATCTCTCGTTCGATGAGTTACAACGGTACCTTCCCCCGCGTGAAGAACCGCCCGATTTCGATGCATTCTGGCAGGCGACGCTCGAGGAAGCGCGCATGCATCCGCTCGATGTGCGTTTTGAGCCATACGATGCGGGGCTTGCGACGGTTGAGACGTTCGATGTGACCTTTCGCGGCTATGGCGGGCAGCCGATCAAGGGATGGCTGTTGCTGCCGCGCCACGTCTCTCATCCGCTTCCTGCCGTTGTCGAGTACATCGGGTACGGCGGCGGACGCGGCTTCCCGACCGACTGGTTGCTCTGGAGCGCCGCCGGATATGCGCACCTGGTGATGGACACTCGCGGTCAGGGAAGCGCCTGGCTCAAAGGCGATACGCCCGACCCGGAACCGGAAGGATCAAATCCCCATCACCCCGGCTTCATGACGCGCGGTATCGTCAGCCCATACACCTACTACTACCGCCGGGTCTTCACCGACGCAGTGCGTGCCGTTGAAGCAGCGCGCGCCCATCCTGCAATCGACGCCGGGCGTATCGCGGTGACCGGCGGCAGCCAGGGGGGTGGAATCGCTCTGGCGGTCGCCGGATTGGTGCATGACATCAGGGCAACGATGCCTGACGTGCCGTTCCTGTGTCACTACCGTCGTGCCACCGAGATCACCGATACAAACCCGTACTACGAAATTGCGCGCTACTGTAAGGTGCACCGTGATCGGGTCGAGGCAGTGTTCCAGACATTGAGTTACTTCGACGGGGTCAACTTCGCTGCGCGCGCCCGAGCGCCGGCACTCTTCTCGGTAGGGTTGATGGACGATGTGTGCCCGCCATCGACGGTCTATGCCGCATACAACCACTACAATGGACCAAAGCAGATTCGCGTCTACCGGTACAACCAGCACGAAGGGGGCGGCACGTTCCAGAACCAGGAGAAGATCAGGTTTCTGCGCGAGGTGTTGTCATAAGGGAAACGCGACCACTTCACCCTGCACCCTGACGACAACCCGCACGCCGGGAGCGATATCGGTTCGCGGACCGGTGCGCGCCTGGATGAGCGAACCATCGCACATACGAATGCCGATGAGTTGATCATGCCCGAAAAAAACTATCTCTTCGACGAGTCCGCAGCCGGTCGCATCGGGATGCAGATCGAGCGCTTCAGGGCGCACCATGACTTCCACCGGTCCATCACGCGGAGCGGCAAGCGGGACTCTACCGAGCACACATTCGGCACACCGACCAAAAGCGCGCGCCGGAACAAAATTCGCCTCACCGACGAACGTCGCCACGGCGCGCGTCGCTGGGCGCAGGTAGATCTCGTGCGGCGCACCAATCTGCTCAATGGCGCCGTTACGCATGACGGCAACCATATCGGCGATGCTGAACGCCTCTTCCTGATCGTGGGTGACGAAGACCGCAGTCGCCCCCGACTGCCGCAGAATGCGGCGTACCTCCTCGCGTGTCGCTTTGCGCAGCACGGCGTCGAGATTGGAAAACGGCTCATCAAGCAGAATCACCTGCGGTGCGGGCGCCAGGGCGCGCGCCAGCGCGACGCGCTGCTGCTGCCCCCCTGATAACTGATGCGGATAACGATCGGCGAGATCTTCGAGACCTGCCAGCGCCAACAGTTCAGCGACTCGCGTCGTGCGCTCACGCGGCGGACGCCCGTTCAAACCAAACGCGATATTCTCACGCACCGAGAGGTGCGGAAAAAGCGCATAATCCTGAAAGACCATGCCGACCCGGCGTCGCTCTGGCGGCACCCAATCCCCACCCCCGGCGACACGCCTGCCGTCCAGGTAGATCTCGCCGGTGTCCGGCACCTCGAGACCGGCGATCAGGCGGAGAGTAGTTGTTTTGCCGCATCCGCTCGGTCCAAGCAATGCCAGCAGCATGCCGCGCGGCGCCCGCAGCGATACCTGCTGAACCGCCGGTGTATCGCGGTTGAACCATTTGCTGACCGCGCGTAACTCGATGGCGTCTTCCTGGATACTCATGACATGAGTAAGTGTACTCTTATATTCACATTTTGTCAAGAAAAAACTGCGAAAATAGCGCAGCCTATCTTATCCGCCATATCCCAATTCCGCCAACGCGCGTCGTGCCTCTGCCGCCTCATCCCACGGCACAGGCGTTGTCCCGTAGATAATACTCCTCTCGTGACCCTTACCGAGGAGCAGCACAATATCGCCGGGGCGCGCATGCGCAAAGGCGGTGCGAATTGCCAGGGCGCGATCTGGAATACACAGACAGGTTTCGCCGACCCGTTTGCCAGCCGCTTCGGCGCCGGCGGCGATTTCGGCAATGATTGCCATGCGGTCTTCGAGGCGGGGGTCTTCGTCGGTCACGATCATCAGGTCGCAGAAGCGTCCGGCAATCTCGCCCTGCAACGGGCGCTTTGCGCGATCTCGCTCCCCGGCGCTGCCGAAGACCGCAATCACCTGTCCTTCGGTGAGCGGACGCACAATGCGGAACAGTTTCTCGAATGCGCCCGGCGTGTGCGCATAATCGACCAGCACCGTAAACGGTTGACCTGCCTCGATCCGTTCCATACGGCCCCGCACGCCCGGGACCCGCTCCAGTGCCGCCAGGCAACGGTCGAGCGGTACGCCTTCCGCACAGGCGACGGTCAATGCCGCCAGTGCGTTCCAGACATTGAAGTCGCCGGTGAGCCGCAGGCGCACCTCGGCAACACCCCATGGCGTCGTCACCCGAAAGCGCAACCCGTCGCGGGTCGAACGGACATCTTCTGCGCGTACATCGGCGCTGGCATACACGGCGTAGGTCAATCGTTCGGCATATGACGGGGCGGCATCGAGAAACATGCGATGGTGGGGATCATCGGCGTTTACGACTGCGATCTTGCGCTGCTTGAACGGTGCGGCAGCATCGTTGAACTCCGCCAGCATCTCGAACAGGCGCGCTTTGTCGCGGCGATACTGCTCGACCGTACCGTGAAAATCGAGATGCTCCTGCGTCACATTCGTGAACACAGCGATATCGAATGCACTTCCGGCAAGGCGATTCCAGCGTGCCGAGAGTGCGTGCGATGTCGCCTCGATGACCGCATAGGTGCAACCTGCTTCTGCCATATCCCGTAGCAGCGCCTGAACCTCCGGCGCTTCCGGCGTGCTCTGACGTGAGTCGTTGGTCCACATGCGTCCGCCAATCTTGAAATCGACTGTGCCCATTAAGCCGGTGATTGCACCCCCGGCTTCGAGCGCCACGCTGGTCAGAAATGTTGTGGTGGTCTTCCCGTCGGTGCCGGTCACGCCAACGATCCGCATTCGCCGACCGGGGTACCCGTAGAAGGCTGCCGCAAGCGGCGCCAGAGCGACGCGCGCATTCGATACGCGCAGCGCCGGAACCGGCACACGACCGTCCCACGCAGGGTCTTCGTACACCACAGCCGCCGCGCCACGTTCGAGCGCCTGCGGAATGTAGGCATGCCCATCGGTATGAAAGCCGCGATACGCCACAAACAACGCCCCTGGGGTCACGGCACGCGAGTCGTACACAACGCCGGTGATCTCCGGGTTGACAGGCGGCATATGCGCAGGTTCACACAGATGCTTCAGTATCTCGTGAAGACGCATGGCTCGCACTCCGGGTGTTTCTATGCAGCGCGCCGCAGTATAGAAGGGACGGGAGAGATTGTCAATCACGTGACGTTGTGACGATTGGGAGCGCGGGCGTCCCTGCCCGCACGCAGAGACGGGAAGGATTGTCAATCACGCGACGTTGTGGCGATTGGGAGCGCGGGCGTCCCCGCCCGCACGCAGAGACGGGAAGGATTGTCAATCACGCGACGTTGTGGCGATTGGGAGCGCGGGCGTCCCCGCCCGCACGCAGAGACGGGAAGGATTGTCAATCATGCGACGTTGTGGCGATTGACCGGAGTGCTTAACACATTATTTACACACATATCATGCAACCTTTATGTTTGTTCCATACACTCATTAGCGCATTGCACGCAATCCATACGAGGCTTAGCGTTGCCGGAAATCCTCCATCGTGCAGTGCATTGCGCAGATACCCTCATATGCGAGAAGAGAGGAGAAGAGGAGACATGAGCGTTCAACGCAACAACCGGCGCTGGTCACGCCGGGCATTCCTACGTGTTGCTGTAGGTGCGGGCGCTGGCGCCATCCTGGCTGCATGCGGTCAAACTACGACCACCGCGCCAACCGCCCCTGCAGCAACCACCGCCCCCGCAGCAACGACTGCCCCGGCTGAAGCAACGGCGCCAGCGCAACTTCCGCCACCGCCGCCACCCGGTCCGCTGACGGCAGCCGATGCCGGCGGAATGGAGAAATTGATCGAACTGGCGCGTGCCGAAGGTAATCTCTCTACCATCGCTCTGCCGGACGATTGGGCGAACTATGGAGAGATGAAGAAGAGATTCCTCGAAAAGTACCCGTTCATCAAACACGAAGACCTCAACCCCGACGCGAGTTCGGCGCAGGAGATCGAAGCAATCAAAGCCAATGCTGGCAGCAAGGGACCGCAGGCGCCTGATGTGATCGACGTTGGCTTTGCCTGGGGCGATATTGCCAAAAAAGAGGGTCTCCTCCAACCGTACAAGGTTGAGAAATGGAACGAGATTCCTGATGCGTTGAAAGACCCCGAAGGGTTCTGGTACGCCGACTATTACGGCGTGATGGCGTTTGAAGTGAATACGCAGGTGGTCAAGAACATTCCGCAGGACTGGTCGGACCTGTTGAAGCCGGAGTACAAGGGACAGATTGCGCTCGCAGGCGATCCGACCGGTTCCGGGCAGGCGATCAATGCCGTCTGGGCTGCTGCGCTCGGCAATGGCGGCTCACTCGACGATCCAATGCCCGGTCTGGAGTTCTTCAAGCGGCTGAACAAAATGGGCAACCTGTTGCCGGTGGTCGCCAAGCCGGCAACCATCGCCAAAGGTGAAACGCCGATTGCGCTGCGCTGGGACTACAATGCGCTGGCGAACCGCGATCAGAATGCTGGCAACATCGACATTGCCGTGGTGGTGCCGAAGAGCGGGTCGCTGGCAGGCGTGTATGTGCAGGCGATCAGCGCCTATGCGCCGCGCCCGCATGCTGCACGCCTGTGGATGGAGTTCCTCTACTCCGACGAAGGACAGTTGATCTGGCTCAAGGGGTATGCGACACCAGCGCGGTTCGAGGCGATGCGCAAGGCAGGACTCATCCCGCAGGATCTGCTTGACAAACTGCCGAAAACCGATGCACCGGTCGCCTTCCCGACCGGCGATCAGATCAATGCCGCATTCGACAAGATCAAGAGCAGCTGGCCCACCGTCGTCGGCGCGACGGTGCAGTAACGTGCGGAACAGGGGGGTGTGCGAGACGCTAACGGCATCGGAGCAATCTTCGAAAGCAGAAGACGGTCTGTTTGCTGTGGCGTGCTTCACGCATCATCTCACACTGGCTCAGGACATGTATCTCATCGGGTGAACATACGCGCATGGCTGAGACGGATTGCGATCTGTTCCAGCCATGCGGGCAAGACCAGGGATGCCGGTTGCCCGGACATCATTGCCCGAAAACGGTTGCCACGAGGTTGTGAATGGCGCCCCTGACGCAGACAAAAACGAACCAGTCGACCGTCACACGCCGGTCTCTTTCGTGGACATGGGTGGGGGTGGCGCCATTCTTTCTGTTTGTCGCCGCTTTTCTCATCTGGCCCACCCTGTCGATCATCGGGCAGAGTTTTCTCGACCAGGAACGTCGCCTGACGCTGCAAAACATTCTTGAATTGGGACATCCATTCATTGTTTCTTCGTATGTGTACAGTGTGCAACTCAGCGCGGTAACTGCTATCGGCGGCGGGTTGCTGGGCGGATTGCTGGCATATGCGATCACGATTGGCGGGTTGCCGCGCCCGCTGCGTGATGCGGTCATCAGCTTCTCCGGCGTCGCCTCGAACTTCGCCGGTGTGCCGCTGGCGTTTGCATTCATTGCGACGCTTGGACAGTTGGGTGTTGTGACCCAATGGTTGCGTTCGATTGGGATCAGTCTGTACCCCGCATTCAGTCTCTACAGTTTTTGGGGTTTGTGCATCGTCTATATCTATTTTCAAATCCCGCTGATGGTTTTGATTATGGCGCCAGCATTCGAGGGGATGCGGCGCGAATGGCGTGAAGCTGCCGAGAGCCTGGGTGCGAACGGATGGCAGTACTGGCGCTATGTCGGGCTGCCGATCCTGCTTCCCTCGATCCTTGGAACGACAGTGCTGCTGTTCGGCAATGCGTTTGGCGCCCATGCCACCGCCTTTCAGTTGACCGGCGGCGGCAGTCAGGGAAACGTTATCACCATTCTGATTGGTGCGCAGATCAGCAGCGATGCGCTCGCCAACCCTGGTCTTGGCAATGCGCTTGCACTCGGCATGATCGTCATTATGGGCATCAGTGTTGGCCTCTATACCTGGCTTCAGCGCCTCTCTGCGCGCTGGTTGCGGTCGTAACCCTATGCTGAAACGTTTCTGGCCCTGGTTCTGGTTTCTGGTTGGTGCAACCTACTTTCTCGTGCCGCTGTACGCCACTCTCGATTTCTCGCTGCGCGCCCGCCGCGGCGAGTTGAGCTTCGCCGCGTATACTAGCGTGTTGAACGATATCAGGTTCATCGAAAGTTTTATGTTCTCGCTCCAGACGGCGCTGGCGACGATTGTGGTCAGCGCGATTGTGATTGTGCCGACAGCGTACTGGGTGCAACTGCGTCTGCCACGCCTGCGCCCGGTGATCGAGTTCTTTACGCTGCTGCCGTTCGTTGTGCCGGCAGTTGTGCTGGTCTTCAGCCTGGCGCGCACCTACAGCCGCACCCCGCTCACCGATAGCCGTGAGGGGTTGTGGGTGCTCCTCGTCGGCTCATATGTCATTCTTTCGTTCCCGTATATGTATCGGGCAGTCGATACCGGATTGCGCTCGATTAACATCCACGATCTCACCGAAGCGGCGCAGAGCCTGGGCGCCGGATGGTTCACCATTTTGACGCGGGTGATCTTTCCCAATATCTATGTTGCATTGCTCAGCGGCGCGTTCATTACATTTGCGATTGTCATGGGCGAGTTCACCATCGCTGCGCTGCTTGCGCAACCGGCGTTTGGTCCGTACATGAACCGTCTCGCCAGCAGTAAGGTGTACGAACCGTCGGCGCTGGCGATCATCAGTTTTGCGCTGACGTGGGCAGCAATCGCTGCAATCCAGTGGTTTGGTCAGGGTGCGCAGGCGCGGGTGGCCGGACCGCGCTAGCCACGCGCTCGTCAATCGGGGGCAGTATGTCATTTCTTGAGATTGTTCATGTGCACAAACGTTTTGGAACGACCATTGCTGTTGAAGACTTCACCCTGGCAGTCGAACAGGGTGAGTTCATTTCGTTCCTGGGACCGTCGGGGTGCGGCAAAACGACGACGTTGCGCATGGTTGCAGGGTTTGAAAAGCCGACGTCGGGGCAGATCGTCATCGACGGGGTTGATGTGACCAATATGCCACCCAACCGACGCAACATCGGCATGGTGTTCCAGTCGTATGCGCTCTTCCCGAATATGACTGTCGCCGACAATATCGGTTTCGGGCTGCGGATCGCACGACGTCCGGCACACGAAATCCGCGTGCGGGTCGAGGAACTGCTGCGCATCATTCATATGCCCGAGTTTGGGCGGCGCTATCCGTATCAGTTATCCGGCGGGCAGCAGCAGCGTGTTGCGCTGGCGCGGGCGCTGGCGATCCAGCCAAAACTGCTGTTGCTCGATGAGCCGCTCTCGGCGCTCGATGCCAAAATACGCGCCTCACTCCGCCAAGAGATTCGTGACATTCAACGACAACTCGGCATTACCACAATTTATGTCACCCACGATCAGGAAGAAGCAATGGCTCTGTCCGACCGGATTGTGGTAATGAGTCGCGGGAAGATCGAGCAGATCGGCACGCTCTTCGAGGTGTACAACTTTCCTGCAACCCGCTTCGTTGCGTCGTTCGTCGGCACGCTCAACCAGATCGAGGCAACCGTTGTCGATGCAGCTATCGGACTGCTGGCGGTCGAAGGTCAGCAATTCCGCATTGCTCGCCCCCTCCCGCAGCATCGCTCAGGCGACAGGGTAAACATCGCCATCCGCCCGGAATTGATCGCGCTCGACGGGCAGTTCAACAGTGCGATGAACCGGTTGAGCGGAACGGTCGAAGATGTCACCTTTCTCGGCTCGATTGTGCGGGTGCGCCTGCGTCTGGCAGCCAACCGGCTGTCGATGGACATCTTCAATAACCCGCATCTGCGCCTGCCGCAACCGGGAGAGACAATCACCGTACATTTTGCGCCCGAAGCCTGCCTGGCGCCGGGTGACGATACGCCGCGCGAAGCGTCGAACGCTCAACCATTGTCGGCGAGCGCTGCGGAAGCCGCGTGATACCCGCACATGCCGTGCACTCCCGGACCTGGCGGCGTCGAGGAAGAGCAGAGATAGATGCCGCGCGCCGGGGTGCGATAGGGGGTCAAACTGAAGGTTGGTCTGGTGATCAGTTGCCGCCAGTCCGGTAACCCGCCGCTGATGTCACCGCCGATCAGGTTCGGGTTCCAGGCTTCCATGTCGGCGCAATTCATGGCGCGCCGCGCCAGAATGCGATTGCGAAAACCGGGTGCAAAGCGTTCAATCTGTGATTCGACGGCTGCGGTCATATCAACCGTCGATCCGTGCGGCACATGGCAGTATGCCCAGCCAATATGCTTTCCCTGCGGTGCGCGGCTCGGATCAAATAATGTTGGTTGAACAAACAGAACATACGGACACAGCGCGTGCTCATTGTGGTGAGGCGCCCGCTCCGATTCGGCGATCTCCTCCAGAGTACCGCCAAGATGTACGGTTGCCGTGCGCAAACATGCTGGATTGCGCCAGGGAACCGGTCCATCGAGCGCATAATCGAGTTTGAACACGCCTGGTCCGTAGCGAAAACGTTGCAGTCGGCGGCGGTAGCCTGGCGGCAGGCGATCACCGGCGATCTGGATCAACTGACGGGGAGAAACGTCGAACAGATACGCCCTGGCTTTCGGCAGTTCATCAATACGCTGCACATGCCATCCAGTTCGTATCTCGCCGCCCCAGGCGCGCAGACACGCTGCCAGCGCATCGGCTATCGATTGCGCTCCGCCCTGGGGCAGGGGCCAGCCAACCGTGTGACCGAGCGCGCCGAGCACCAGCGCTGGCGCCGCTGTCAACGGTGCTTCCAGCGGCAGCAACGAATGCGCGCCAAGCCCCGCCATCAACGCTGGCGCTGCTTCGTCGCGGAACAGAATGCGCGCCAGCAGCGTAACTGGCAGAAGCGCCAGCATCCCGAAGCGTGCTGCGGCGACTGGATGGCGGGGAAACCCCAATGGGTGCAGCACTAGCGGCTGTATCCGATCCCACGAATGAACCAGCGGCGCCATGACACGCGCATAGGCAGCGCCATCGCCGCCGAGCCAGGCAGTCGTTGCGCGCACCGACCGCTCCAGGATCACAGCGCGCCCGCCGTCAAGCGGATGAGCAACTGGTGCAGGTGGGTGAATCCAGCGCAACCCAAAGCGGTGCAACTCCAGCATACGGAAAACCGGCGATGCGATACCGAACGGATGCACCGACGAACCCAGATCATGGACAAAACCGGGCAGCGTCATCTCCCCCGACGAAACGCCACCGCCAACTGTTTCACGCGCCTCGATGATCAATACCCGCCACCCGGCGCGCGCCAGAACACATGCCGCAGTCAGACCGTTCGGTCCCGCGCCAACAACCACGGCATCGTACATCGTGCACCTCGTGTTCCAGATATGCACGCAACCTCTGGCAAGGCGAAGGCACCGCCTTCGTCTCGCCACCTTCCTTTTCGATTCATGAGTCCACTGCAAAAAGGGTATGTCACCGCTGAGGCGCAGCGTTCTTAGAGGCGAACTCCACAGCGAGTCACGCACAAGCATGCTTCGCCATGCATCCATGGTTCATTTTTAGGGTTCTCTATGCCCTTGGCGTCTCAGCAGTGCGTTTTTGCAGCGAAGTCATTCATGAATCTCCTGTAAAAAGGTTACGTCACCACAGAAGCGCAGCAGACGCAGCAAGCGATTGATGGAAATCGCTGCGCGACCGGATTCTCAGCAATGAGTTCAGGAGAGTCATGAATGTGCGATGGAATGAATGCCTGCGCCGGTCGCCACGCGACACGCCTGCTCCTGCGTTCTGGTACGTGCTGGTGGGATCCCAGGGATGTGCAGCAGGGGTCGTATCCATCACCCATGGCGGATCATAAGCGTGGCTGCAATGAATTCGCGCCTGTTCTGCAATCATTGGTCTCCGATGCTCACAGTATCATACGCATGGATACGTTCCATCATTGTTGCGACTGTCACAGGAGATAACGATCTATGAAGATTACGCAGCGTCAGGCTGTATCCCTGAGTCTTGGGGTATTGATTGTTGGCGACATTTGCCTGATGATCGCTCTCGTGTTTATCCAACTCTGGGTGTATGTCGCCACAACCGGCATATCCGCCCTCATCACTGTTGTCCTGTTGATCGCACACCTTCGCGGGTGGAAACATGCCGCCTCTGTCATCGTCGTGTTTTCCGCATTAATGCTGGGATTTGTCCTGAGTATCACACCTGCGATGGGTATGGCGACCCTGCCACTGCCGCTTATTATTCCACCAGCGCTGGCGCTTGCGTTGACCAGACCCCGGTGGATTGTCGCCAGTGCGATCCTGTCTACGGGGATCTACCTTGTGCGGGCAATCACAAGCGGCTGGATGATCGACGTCTCCCTTCTGATAATCTACGTCGTGCTTGTCCTTCTTCTTCTGCTGGCGCGCGCAGTGCTGAACACCGAAGTGCAGCGGGCGGAGGAGTCTCGTCAACGCGCGGAGGAAGCGCAGGCGCGCATCGAAGAACAGGCGCATGCCCTGGAAGCCGCCAACGCCGCGCAGCAGGCGCAACTGGAAGAGCAACGCCGCCTGCTCGACCTGGTCGCCACGCTGGAAACTCCCGCCATCACGCTCGCCGAGGACGTCCTGTTTGCGCCGGTCGTCGGTCATCTCGATAGTCGCCGTTCGGCGGCGCTGACCGCGCGTCTGCTTGAAGCAGCGCACCGGCAGCGCGCCAACCACGTAATCATCGACATTGCCGGCGTCTCAATGGTGGATAGCACGGTGGCGCAGGCGCTGATCCGGACGGCGCAGGCGCTCAGGTTGCTGGGGTGTCGCGTGACGCTCAGCGGCATCTCGTCAGAAGTTGCGCTGACGTTGACGCAGCAGGATATCGCGTTGAGCGACATTGCCACCGTGCGCAGCCCGCAGGAAGCCTTGCGGCTCCAGCAGATGTAGGGCGCAGGCTACGCTTGTCGATGGTGACATGTCCTTGTGGATGCGCTCTCAGGTCTCCTGCAAGAAGATAATTTCACCCCAGAGGCGCAGCGTTCGCAGAGGAAGATTCTCTCGCGCGTCACTCAAACGCATGCTTCGCCACGCATCCATCATGGTTCGTTTTTAGGGTTCTCTGTGCCCTCGGCGTCTCAGCAGTGCGTTTTTGCAGCGAAGTCATATATTGAGAAAGGTTCTCTCCTTACAGAAAGGAGTCAAAAAGGTGACAACGCATCCTGGCACCCAAGAGGTATTCAGCGCACGACCAGCGGAAGATGAAGCGTATAGACCGAAGGCGGCGCTGGCGCACCAATCCCGACAGCGAACGCGGACGTGTTGCCATCGACGTCGGTGCTGGTAGCCGTGATCTGCAACGTTGCTGGCACGCTACTGGAGAGAGCGAATGAAAAGGTTCCATCATCGCCTGACGTGTCTACAGCGCCGAGAAACTCACGCCCCTGACCATCAGGGTCGGCAAAAATTTCGACGCGACAACTGAGGCAGGCGACGCCGCGCACCTCTGTTTGATCGACGGCAAGGATCGTTGGAGGGGAGATACCGCGGTTTGCGCCGTTCAGAAGCACAATTCCGCTGGCCACATTGGTTGTGATACTATTACTTGACACACGGTTGCGTTCGCCACCGGAGATGATCAAGCCCGGAACAGCGTTATCCCTAATAGTGTTGCTTCGAATCAGAGTCTGCAACGTGCCTGTCAGCACAATGCCGCCGACGAGCGAGCAATCATCGCGTTGCGCATCAAAATCATCCCATGGTACGTCCATCCCTTGATTAAGGGTCACTGTATTGCTCATAATCG
Organism: Roseiflexus sp.; assembly: GCA_017743475.1. GTDB lineage: Bacteria > Chloroflexota > Chloroflexia > Chloroflexales > Roseiflexaceae > Roseiflexus. The sequence continues at coordinate 21,057 of JAGHYV010000073.1, forward strand.
TCGATCCGTCGCCTCGAACGCATATGCCAGATCGGGTGTTATGATGAATGGTATTTTCGTGGATAAACGTATGATCCCCTTTGATGAGCAACCCAGACAGTTGATTGAACGCAAATGTATTAGACGGTCCAACGATATTGCCATCACCAATGATCAACGCGCCGTGCCGCTGATTTCCCAGCGGCGTTGTGTTGTCAGCGCCAGCGCCGATAATGTTAGAGGAGATCCGATTAGCAGCCCCTTTGATCGTGATTCCGCCAAATCCGTTGTAGGCTACCACATTGCCTGCGCGTCGATCATCTCCGCCAATAATATTCGACTCTGCAAATTTGGTCAGAAAAATACCCTGACGCACATTCCCGCGTGGGACGATGCCGCTGGCATCCACACCGATATAGTTCCCCTTGATATGATTCCAGCGCGTAATTGGTGGTGACGCGACATAGTATTGTCCCGCAAAAATGCCATACCCGTTGCCTGAAATGATATTCCGTTCGGTCTCCGTCTCGCCACCAACAACATTCCTGCTAGCGCCATCGACCAGAAACACACCACCTTCGCGATTGCCGATCAGCGAGGTGCGGTCAGGCGCGAGACCAATGATATTCCCGACAATCCGGTTGTCGGAGGCGCCCATCACCATGATCCCGTAACTGTTCCCCGAAATTACATTACCCCTGCCGATGACGTTGCGTTGCGCCCCACCGCTGACGACAATGCCATAGTATGCATTGGCACGTGCGCGTGCACCGTCAGCATCGATGCCGATCCAGTTACCTGCCACGGTGTTGCTCATCGTTGTGCTGCCATCGATCCGCACGCCGGCATAGTCATTCCCGCTGATGATGTTGCGATCAGCGGCAGTGAATCCGCCGATCAGATTGTTGCGCGCACCATTACGAATATCGACCCCGTAGTAGTTCGGTTGAGGGTTGCCATCAGGCGCCAGCACACCGATCACACAGCCGGTCACTACATTATTGCTGGCTTCTGCCCCCTCGATAAGCACGCCAGCATCCCAGAACAGGATCAGCGCAATCCCGCGAAGAACATTCCCGGAGGACGTGATGGTCAGCCCATTCAGCCCTTTGTCGCCTTCGTACACATTCGTACCATCGAGAAGAATCACTGGATGGGAAACCAGACTGGCACCTGGTTGTGTGGTTCCATCAATCGAGACATTGCCGCGTGTGAGCGGCGGCAATGCAGACGGACCGGGTTGGATACGCCAGATCAGTGATCCAGTCTCATAGCCGGGATCGGTGTCGGGGATTGCGAAATGGATAAACAGGCGCGGACCGGGAGGCATTGCATTGGCAGCTATAATCGCCTCACGCAGCGAAATACCTGCACCTCCTGGATTATCAATCAGATCCTCGAATGAAGATGTATCCCCGTTGAGCTCATCCTGCGTTGTAGTTACCGTGATGGTGGTCGGCGTCGCGCGCACAACGCGGACACCCCCTCCAACCGGACGCAAGATGTCCCGTCCGGACGTAGCAGCGCTTACGAAAATAACGAACAGGGCTACCGCGTATTTCGTGAGACGCGCTGACAGTTGGCGCGTCATTGCTCTGTTTCCCATATGCCGACATTAACGAAGGTGGGCATCGGCTCAAGCCTTAATCCAACCCTGTTTTCGCATTCGAGGAGAAACAGGTCGAAAACTATGGGAGAAGATATCCTCTCTGTTACATAAACATTATAGGGAGGGGGATGAACAAGTTCAAGTCAAAATACCGTTTATGCGGCAGGTAATCAGACTCTATCGAAGCCTGCTATAATGGAGCGAAACCGCTGTTACACATCTGGAGGTCCCAAGGCTATGACAACGACGCGCAACCGTGCGCCCGAAGGAGATGCTATATCGATACGGAATGGGCGCCTGTATGTGCCAGATATGCCCATTATTCCTTACGTCGAAGGCGATGGCACCGGTCCCGATATCTGGCGGGCGAGCGTGCGCGTTTTCGATGCTGCTGTCGAACGGGCATACGGCGGGCGGCGGAAGTTGATGTGGTACGAGGTGCTGGCAGGCGAGAAAGCCTTCAATCTGACTGGCAACTGGCTGCCTGACGAAACAGTCGAAGCGTTCAGGCAATACTTGGTCGGCATCAAGGGTCCGCTGACCACGCCGGTGGGCAAGGGGATCCGCAGCCTGAACGTCGCGCTGCGTCAGTTGCTCGATCTCTATGTCTGTTTACGTCCGGTGCGTTACTTCCAGGGGGTTCCATCGCCGGTCAAGCGCCCTGAACTGGTGGATATGGTCATTTTCCGCGAGAATACGGAGGATATTTACGCTGGCATCGAGTATGCCGCCGGTACGCCCGAAGCGCAGAAAGTGCTCGATTTTCTGCGCACCACATTTCCGAAGGATTTTGAGAAGATTCGTTTCGGCACTGCGGAAAAAGCGCGTGAGTTCCTTAGTTTGCTCGGCAATGGCGACGGGGAGGGCGCTGTCGAAGTCGGCATCGGCATCAAACCCGTCAGTCGGTTGGGTACGGAACGCCTGGTTGCAGCCGCTATTCAGTACGCCATTACTCATCGTCGCCGGAGCGTGACATTTGTGCATAAAGGCAACATTATGAAATTCACCGAGGGTGCATTCCGCGACTGGGGATACGCCCTAGCAGAACGCGTCTTTGGCGAGCAGGTGTATACCTGGGCGCAGTGGGAACGCACGAAGGCGGAGAAGGGCGAAGCGGCGGCGAACGCCGAGCAGCGTGAAGCGCTGGCTGCTGGAGCAATTCTCATCAAGGACGCCATCGCGGACATCACGCTTCAGCAGGTGCTCACGCGCCCTGAAGAGTTCGATGTGATTGCGACTCTCAACCTGAATGGCGATTACCTGAGTGATGCGCTGGCAGCGCAGGTCGGCGGAATCGGCATCGCGCCTGGCGGGAACATCAACTACATCACCGGGCACGCGATTTTCGAAGCGACTCACGGTACAGCGCCAAAATATGCCAATCAGGATCGGGTCAATCCGGGCAGCGTCATTCTGAGCGGCGATATGATGCTGCGCTACATAGGTTGGACTGAGGCGGCAGACCTGATCATCCGTGCGCTGGAAAAAACAATTGCCCAGAAGATCGTCACTTACGATTTCGCCCGACTGATGACCGGAGCAAAGGAGGTCAAGACGTCACAGTTTGCCGACGCAATGATTGCCAATATGGACGACTAAACCATCGTTCCAGTCGTAGAGACGTTGTCCTGCAACGTCTCTACGGTCGTTCTACGACTCCAGGGCTATCATCCGTCGGTTGCTGGCAGCGGTCCCCAGCCACGCTCTTCGACTACCTGGAAAATATCGGTATCGCTGATAATCCCGACGATCCGATCACGCTCCCGCACTGCAGCGCGACGAATGTTCCGGTCGATCATCAGTTTGCTACAGTCGCGCAGCGACATTTCCGGCGAGACGTAGACCAGCGGTCGCGATGCCAGTTCATTGACGGCGACTTCTTCCGGTGAGCGATCAGCGGCGACGATCTTCTGCAGAACGTCGCGCATAGTCATGATCCCCCACTCACCGCTTGCATCCGGTTCGACCAGCACACTGGTAATCCCATGCTTGTTCATGATATGGATGGCTTCGGCGGCAGTGGCATCGGGCGCAACGCTGATCACTTTGCG
>JAGHYV010000074.1 GCA_017743475.1 Roseiflexus sp.
CCTTTTTCAGATTGCACAAAAATAGTATATCATTAAATCTTGATGATGTCTATAGTTCAGCGCCCCATGCAAAAGATGCACCCACTTGCTCACGTTTGACTGGCTCATGTGAAAGATGTGTCCATGCATCACTTGCGTTGGATTTTGTTTTAAGTAGGTCAAAATAAAGAGCAATTTGTCTTCTGTTGTCGGAAGCGGCGAGTTTGCGTAGGAGACGTAGCGGCGGCACTATCGGACGTGACCGTCAATGGTGCGGCGTTGCATATACGCTTCAAATGCGGTGTGGAAGATCGGAACCAGCGCATGAAACTCATCAGCAGTCAGTCCGGTCATGGAACGCAATTTCGTCGGATTTTCAATAATGGATCGGTATTTGCACATCGCGCTTCCCTCCATTTTAGTTCTTATGAAAATAGTATACCACTAAACCTTGATGAAGTCTAATGATGTCTTTGATGAGATTATTCTGACCTCCAGGTGACAAAGAGATTTCTTTACCCGGAGATAAGGTTACTGGTATGTTTCTTTCTCTTTCCAACTCTCTTCGAATTTGCTCGCGTTCCAATAGATATTGGCTTAAATTCTCCTTCCATTCATCTGTACTGTAACGCTGTAGCAATTCCAACGTCTTTCCTTCAATCTGATACACATACTTGGGGCTATTTTTCGGTCGATCAGGTTTATCAGGGTTTGTAAGCAATAGCCCTGAGGCAGCAAAGTATTTGACAGCCTCATCGCGGATGGTCTCGCGAGTGTTTGGTGCGTATTCTATACCATAATGTTTTTCGATGAAATCCATAATGTCCTTGATCCGACATAACGGTGCGGTTGCACGATCCCATCCATCTCTTGGCCGTAGATGGGCAAGGGCGAGCAGCGTATAGCAGGCAATGTCATTTGACTGGCGGGGACCAAAGCCAAGAGCTTGCAGAATCTCCCGCGCTTCTTTCAGCTTTTGTTGATGCAAGTTGTCAAGACTCATTCGCTATTTCCATCACAATTGCATCGACCTCAACCTGAGACAGTTCACGGCGCGCGTTCACGCCGGTCGCTGGGCGTCGGTAAATCACAATTGCATCGACCTCAACCTGAGACAGTTCACCCGTAGGCGCAGCGCGACCAATACGTTCGAGGGCTTCACGGTCTGGGTAACGAAACGCACGCAGATCGGCAGCGTTGACCTGGGTATGCCCACTCAACGCACGAAAGTAGTGATCGGCCCATGTTGAATTGAAAAAGAGCGTCAGTCCGCGTGCAAGGGCAGGCGACAGACCGCGACCATACGCATGGATGTAATTGAGATGATTTTCAAACCCTATCTCCTGGTATGGTATACGGGTTGGATCATAGAGGGCTGCCACGAGCCGGCACCGTTCTTCTTTGGCGGTAAATCGTTTCACCAGCACATACACGCCAGCAGGAACGAGGAGATCGGCAGTTTCTCCACAACGCACAATTGCCTGTGGTTTCCGCATACCATCTCTCGGCCAATCAATCATTGCCCCTCGGATGTGATGCGGGTAAATCAGGGGGACAGTTCCGTTCGTTGGTTCATCACGCAAAAACGGACGTGCTCGGAAGTCAACAACTCGCCCCGTTGACACAACCAATCCAAGATCGTGCAGCGTCGCCGGCAGACGTCCCATCCATTCCCGGGCCAGGAGGGCGGTATCGTCGGCGGGGATGTGGATGAATCGATCAGTGCCGGTTGAACAAATGATTGCGTTTTGCGGCAAATGACGCTCGCGCACTGCGCTCTCAGGCGCCCCAGCGCTGCTCGAAATACGAATGGTCGCACATGGTTCAGCAGATTTGACCGCATCCATGATGATCGTCTCTTGCAATACATCGTCCTGTTCAAACACCGCCGAGCGGGAGTCGAAGACATGGATACGCCGGATGGTCATCCTATTGAGCAGGTCTTCGCGAAATGGACGGAAATAGGGTCCGTTGCAGAAGCTCCGCGGCGTGATTGAGACAAGTTGACCACCGGGAGCAAGCAAACGGATAATGAGCGCAAGAAATCCGGCATACAGATTACTCGTTTCGATACCGGCTGAACGCAAGTGAAGCCGTTCAGCGGAGTCGCTGCGGATTTTGCGGTATGGCGGATTAACCAGCGCCACATTGAATGGTGGGAGCGATTCGGCGAAGAGGTCGCCACGTGCAATCGGCGCTGCTGTCGCAATGAAGTCGGCCTGGCGAATGTCGGCACTGAAGCTGATGCCGGACGATTCGCACATCCGTCGGCAAGATGCCATACAGACTGCCAGTGATTGGGCAAGCGACGGATCGATCTCAAAGGCCGTTACCTGAAGATGTCTCGTCACGCCGGGCGCGCGGCAGATACGACGGACAAGCGCAGCGATCAATGCGCCGGTTCCGGCGCCGGCATCAAGCAACGTGATCCGCTCCGGCAACGGATCAACCCACGATGCCATGAGATCTGCGACATGTGGCGGTGTGAAGAATTGCCCCAATGACTCCCGATTTCTTTGCCCGGTTGGTTTATTGCTCGTGCAGATGACAGTCATACGTGCGCTCCGGTTGCTGACGCGCTGGCGAGTGCATGTGTAGGTGCAATGGACGACATACCTCGCCGGACTGGAACGAGCGACGACGAATAGCCAACAGAATAACCCATGCAACAGTCGAGCGATAGCGCGAACAGTCGGTCGTCGATCAAACCTTACTTCGTTCCCCGCAAGGTATACACCACAATTCCCTTGCCGTTGAACTTCGACGCATCAATAGCGCCGATAACCAGCGCCGTCGTGCCGTGTTCGTACCCATCGAGCAGCACATCGCCCTGCAGACCGGGCATCCGCTGCACGTGCCACCAGCCATTCTGGGTCAGCGCCATGTAGTGGTTCTGCACGTCTGCCAGCGAACCATCTTTGATGATGAAAATCTCCTCGACCAGCGTCTCCTCCTTGACGGCGTCCTTCTTCATTTCTTCGATTGCGACGCTCCGCCATGAAGCAATGATTTGGTCAACCTTCGGACTGCCGCTGCTCTCGAACGGTTGGGCGTTCGGCGGCGGCGGGACGGTCACATCGCCCCCGCCACAGGCAGCAAGGGCAAGAAGCGCCAAAAGAACAACGGTAACGATTCGTATCGTGCGCATGCTGTTTGCCTCGTGAGTGTCATAAAGAGCAGAAAAGGATACCATACACATCAGCACGGTGTAAAGCTGCGTGCGTGCGCCGCGAGAAAGCGTTCCAGCGCTGCGTTCACGGCATCGGGTTCCTCAACAGTTACGGTGTGCCCTGCGCCGGGGATGACAACCAGCGTCGAGTTGCGAATGCGCTCATGGATGCGCCTGGATTTGTCCGGCGGCGTGGCACTATCAACGTTCAGCCTTCACCCTTGCGCGCTCACGTCCATACGCCTCAATGTCGTTGAGAAACCGCGACGGTTTCGCCGGTTTGCCACGCACACGGCTCGCCGCCCACGACAGATAGAGTTGCTCTCCTGCGCGGGTCAGCGCCACATAGCAGAGCCGACGTTCTTCATCGACCCCTTCTGGCGTGACCAGACTGTGTTCATGCGGCAGCACGCCTTCCTCCAGCCCTACAACGAACACAATCGGCCACTCCAGACCTTTCGCCGCGTGGATGGTGGACAACTGCACCCGGTCACGCTCCTCGTCGTTGTCATCGGCGCTGGTGAGCAGGGCAACCTCTTGCAGAAAGGCGTTGAGCGCCGTATGATCAGCGGCGGCATTCGCCAACTCCTGAAGATGCCCGCGCGCATCCGGCACGTTCTCCGGTTCGAGACGCTGTTCCAGCCATGCCTGGTAGCCGGTGCGTTCCAGCACATCGGCAAGCAGGTGGTCTGGCGACATTCCGCTCTCTGCCAGACGACGCCAGCGGGTGAGAAGCGCAGCCAGTTGACGCGCCCCTTCTGTGGCTTTCGATGGAAGCAGGGCGAGCGCTTCGGGATGAGTCAGCGTATCGGCAAGGGTCAAACCCCGCTGCCCAGCAAAGGCGGAGAGTATTGCCAGCGAATTCGCACCCAACCCACGCGGCGGCACATTGGCAATCCGGTTGAGACTCAGGGCATCGGCGGGGTTATTGATGACACGCAGGTATGCCAGCGCATCACGCACCACAGCGCGATCATAGAATCCGGTCGCACCACGCAGCATATATGGAATACGCGCATGGCGCAACGCCGACTCAAAGGCGCGGCTCATGTGGCGCGAACGGTAGAGCACTGCGATCTCCTGCGGACGACGACCCTGCTGCAGGAGATCGGCAATGCTGCGCGCCACCCGTTCGGCTTCATCGCGCGCATCTTTTGCATCGACAATCTGGAGCGGCGGTGCATACCTGACGCCGCGGGGAGGCTCCGGCTTCGTTGCACGCAGCGCCATTGGCTGAACGGTTCGACTGTGACGAATGACCGCATAAGCAGCATCAAGTATTGGTTGACGGCTGCGATAGTTGGTTGCCAGTTCGATCACCCGTGCATCGGGGAAATCTCGTTCGAAGCGCGACATGATCGTGTAATCGGCATTGCGGAAGCCATAGATCGCCTGCATGCCATCACCAACGGCGAACAATGATCGAACACCGCCGTTCGCCGGTGATGGACGTGTCAGCAACTCCACCAATGCATGCTGCGCCGGGTCGGTATCCTAATACTCATCGATCAACACGTGTCGCCAGCGCGACTGACAGGCGTCCAGCACATCGGGATGTTCACTGAAGAGTCGATGGGTCAACAGAATGAGATCGTCAAAATCGAGCGCATTGGCGCGCTCAAGGCTGCGCTGGTAGCGTTGATAACACCCGGCAACGAAGCGCGCCAGGTCATCACCCGCGAAACGCGCTGCCAGGCGCGGCGTAAGCAAACGGCTCTTGGCACGCGAGATATGACGCAGCAACTCCTCCGGTTCAAGAAGTGCAGGCGGACGCTCCCGTGCTGCGTCAAGCGCGGCAGACGCCAGGTGCACCTGCTCGTCTTCTGCGTAGATCGTGAAATCGGCGGTATAACTGCCGATTCGCCCGGCGATATGTTCGCGCAGCACTGAAGCGCATACTGAGTGGAAGGTGCCAGCAGTCAGACCACGGATCGAGACGCCGGGCATATCGCGCAGGCGCTGGCGCATTTCACGCGCTGCTTTGTTGGTGAAGGTCAGCGCCAGAATATTCGATGGCGACACGCCGTGTTCCACGATCAGATATGCGATCCGAAGAGTGAGGACGCGCGTCTTGCCGCTGCCAGCGCCAGCACGCACCAGAATGGGACCTAGCGGAGCGGCAACCGCAGTGCGTTGTTCGGGATTCAGTGAAGCGAAGAGACGCATATCACACACGATCATCTGGCTCAATCCCCAGCGCCCGCAGGCGCTCCGCCAGACGCGCCGCCCGCGCTTCCGCTTCTGCTGCCCGCGCTTCCGCCTCCGCCGCCCGCGCTTCCGCCTCCGCCTTCGCCTGCGCCAGTTCCTCGAACGTCAGAAACGGACGTCCGTCCGGGTAGAACAACCGCACCTCCCCGCGCTCCACCGTAAACCGCACCCCTAACGCCGGACTCACCCACCCGTTCATATCCTCGATCACCGCTAATCGCCCTGCCCGTCGCACCCATCCGCTCGCATCCCCCCGCTCCGGGTCGATCAGGTAGTATTCCTCCACCCCGTACTGGTCGTAGAACTCAAACTTGCGCGCTATCTCGCTCAGCGTGTTCCCTGGCGACAGCATCTCGAACACTACCTGCGGCGCCTGTCCCCCTTCCTCCCACTGCAAATACGCCCCGCGATCCCCCTTCGGTCGCCCGATCGCCACCAGCACGTCCGGCGCCCGCCGGATGTCGGGGCGCCCCTCGACCGGGTACCACAGCAAGTCCCCCGCTACGAACACGTCCGCCCGTCCAGCGAACAGCGCCGCCAGGTTCCCCTGCAGCGTCACAATCCAGCGAAACTGAAGCGTATTCTCCGCCATCGGCTGCCCATCGCTTTCGGGATACACGATGGCGCCCGTCGTTGTCGCCTCCGCTACGCTCATCGCAGCCTCCCCTGGATATATTCCAGACCTGCCTGGCATGCTACCACATTTCCTGAAACTGGTGTACTGTAGCTTCTGCAGCGTTACCGCAGCGCAGCGCGTAGATTCAGATAAGGAACAAGCGCCCTCGCTAAAAGGAGGTCCCATGTCAGTAGTGGCAGGCATCGTCTTGGGCTTCATCGTGTGGTTCCTGATGCGTTACCTCGTCGCCGGCATCTACACCGTCGATCAGAACGAACGTGCAGTGAAAACCATCTTCGGGCGCGCCGAGCGTCTTACCGACGCCGCCATCGATGACCCCTACGCCGAATATCTGCGCCCGGAAGAACGAGAACGGTACCGCTACCCCCAGGTGGTTGTCATACCGCCCGGCGGACCATACTTCAAGTGGCCCTGGGAGCGGATCTACAAGGTTTCGGTTGCAACCCAAACCATGAACATGGCGCTTGACCTGGAAAACCCGATGGCGAACCAGGGCGGCACCAAACTCGAAGCAGTGACGAAAGACCAGTTGAACATCGCGCTGGAAGGACAGATCCGCTACCGCGTCTACGAGCGCAACCTGTACGCCTACCTGTGGGGCGTCAAAAACCCGATCGTCCACGTGATGGGATACTTCATTTCTATTCTGCGCGAGCGAATCGCCAACTTCGAAGCGCCGCAACGCGCAATAACGACAGAGACGGCGCCGATGGAAGGCAACATGGTCGCCAGCGTCTCGATCAACGATCTGCGCAAGAACCTGCGCGACCTGAACGAGTTGATGGACCGTGAGTGTCTCTCTGCGGCAGCGCGGTACGGTATTCAATTCGACGCCTCGCTGATCACCAGCATTGACGCGCCGCCAGAGGTGGAGTCGGCGCTGGCAGCGATCAACACAGCGTACAACCAGGTTTCGTCGGACATCAGCCTGGCGCAGGCGTCAGCCGACCAGAAGATCGTACAGTCGAAGCATGCCGTTGAGATCGAAACCCTGAAAGCTCAGGCGGAAGTTGAGCCGCTGATGGCACTGGCAAAGCAGCTGGGCGACCTGAAGCGCATCGGTGGACCGCAGGCGCTCGGGCATACCTGCGCAACGTCCGTCTGAAGCTCTATAACCAGGCTGAGCGTGTCATACTGGAGGAACAGATATGATCGAGTTCGCCACTGCTGCCATCGCGACCTTCATCTTCTGTCTGATCGCAGTGCCGACTATTCTTGGCTTGCTGCGCGCCTTCGGGCTGTATGCGATCGTGGAAGAAGGAACCTGCCACGTGTACGTTCTGTTTGGAAATGTCGTCGGCATTTTGCGCGAGCCAGGACTGTATTTCCTGCCTGTGCAACTGGGGCTTGCAGCATTTGTGGTCAACCGGCTCGAACGCCGCCATGTGCTCGATATGCGGCTCGACCAGAAGTACCTGCGCAGCCAGCCGGTCAACTCCGAGGAAGGAGCGCCGATGGGAGTGGGTATCTGGTATGAGTATAAGATCAGCGACCCGATTGCCTACCTGTTTAAGAACGCCGACCCCGACGGTTCGCTGGCAGCGAATGTGAGCAACGCCGTGGTGCGCACGCTGAGCAATCTGCCGCTTGCCGATATGCTGGAGAACCGCCACGCCATGAGCCGCGCCGTGCGCGATGAGGTGTCGCCGAAGTCGGCGGAATGGGGCTACCAGCTCGGCTCGGTCTACATCCGTAAGGTACACTTCCGCGACATCGGCATGATCCGGCAGATCGAAGAGAAGGTTGTCAACCGTCTGCGTCAGGTGACCGCCGCCATCAAACAGGACGGCGCCAACCAGGTGAGCATTATCACCAATTCGGCAGAACGCCAGGCTGCTATCGAATTTGCCAGGGCGCAGGCGATCCGTCCGCAGATCGTCGGCACGGCGCTCAACAAGATCGCAGCCGATCCGGAGGTGTCGGCTGCACTGTTCGAGATCCTCGAACTGCAAAACATTATCGAGGGGCGCGCCAGAGTGACATTGATCCCGCCTGCCCGCCCGCTTCTGCAGCAAATAAATGGCAGCGACCCCTGCCGAAGACCGTCAACCGGCACAGCACGTAAGATAGCGAGATGCCCACGACTACGATTGGGGTCCTGTGCACCCCGGTCGTGGTCGTGTCGATGCTTCAATGGCGAGGCGAGGCATTGCAACGCCGCGAGCACAAGAAAATGCTTGACAGTACGCTCGCAAAAGTTTACAATACGCAAAGCATGTCGCTCGCAAGCCTGGTTTGACGCGCGTCTGTTGATGCATTATAATCATCCAGACAATAAACGAACAAATGTTCGCAAACAATAGAGAGAGTGATACGACGTATTCTGTGGTTTGCCGTTATGCTGCTGGCGCTTGCTGGATGTGGACAGCCCCTGCAACTTGATGCTGCACGGCGAACGCGCACACCGCTTCTCGCCCCATCTGTCACGCTGACGAGAACGCCTGAGCATGCTACAATCGTACCGGCGACGCCCCAAACAACGCAAACATCAATCCAGGCGTCTTCGCCAACTGTCGTGCGTCCGCCAACGGTTCAGATCATTCCAGCCACGCCTGAGCCGCAAACGAGCGAAGCACGCTGGCGCGCTCAGCAAATTGATCGACAGGTTCTCAATCCGCCGCAACTCTATCGGGTAACCAGCCATGCGACGTTGTTCTGGTACGACCCGATGACAGGTCAGATACTCGAAATCGGCACACTGCGCGGCAACGTTCCGGTTCAGGCACGGTTTCGCCTGCGCTCGACTGGCCAGGCTGCGCTCGAAGTGCCTTACCGCATCAATAACGACTTCGGGCTGACTGCTATATCCGAGGCTGTTCGATCACGAATGGAAGCTGCCGGATATACGGTGAGCGTTGAAGCATTTTTATTGGAATCCGACGCCGTCCAGGCGCCGTAGTACGTCGTTGGAGATTGGCTGAATGAGTAGTAACTACTTAAACATGCTCCGTGGGCAGCGTCGTCGTTCCAGTGGGTTTCAGATCACTGCCCGTACTCTGCTGGCCATTCTGGCATTCGTGGCGATGGCGGGTTCTGCCGCCTACTGGTGGGGCGTGCAGTCGCAACTGACCGACAATCGCGTCGTCGCTATTGCTTTCACCGCCATTCTGGTCCTTGCGCCCCCCAGTCTCGTCTCGTTCCTCATCCCCTGGTCTCCCGCCGGGATGCTGCTCCAGAAAGTCAACGCCCGCACCTGGGCTTTCCCGGTCGTCATCGGCTGCGCCCTCTACCTCCTCTACTACGCCTTCCAGCTCCAGTGGGCCTGGTGGGCGGCGCAACCGGTCGTCGCCGAGACCAACCTGGTCTATCAGCAGGTGCTGATCGGCATGATCGGCTTTATCATCATCCCCGCCCTGCTCTGGACGCCGGTATCGTCGGACGAACTGGTGGAGCAGGTGCGGCAGGCGCATCTGGTGAAGCGTTACGAGTTGCAGACGCAGGCGGATATTGCGATCCTGCGGGCGACGCTGCTGCGGGCGCAGGAGAAGGCGCTGATCGGGTTCGCCAATCTGACGGTGCAGGAGCGCGAGGAGCTGGCGTCGGTGATGCGGTCGCTGGTGAGCGGTATCGACCGCACGCTGAAGGAGATCGGGCAGACGGTGAAGACCGTTTCCGGTGTGGCGCTGCCGTTCGATAGTATCCTCGACGACAACCAGGATATTCGTGATGTGCTGGAGTATATTAGCGATACGCTGGTCAACACGTCGATGAGCGAGGCACAGGAGGCAAAACCGGAACAGGCAGCGCTCCAGGCTTCGCAGCCGACGCGCGAAACGCGCCAGCGTGCTCCCCAGACTGATCTGCGCGAAGCTGGCTACTATCAGAGCCGCCAACGAACTAGACGCCTCTGGCACGACGAAGAGGACGATGAGTGACCACTATGCTGCGCTCCAATGATCCTGAAGCAACACTCTCCAATCAGGAGTTGTATGAGTTCGCTGATCTCCTGGCGTTGCGGCTCTATCAGGACCTTGGTCGTCGCTGCTATCTGCTAAGTCGGCAGGATATCAGTGAGTTGATCTATCCGTATATCACCGATCTCGATCACCGCGACCGACGCGCGCTTTCCTGGCTGGTGTGGGATCTGCTTCAGGAAGGCGCTGAAATCGAGTATGAGATCGATCAGACATGAGTAGCGCCCCTATCGGTATCCTCGGGGGTACGTTCGATCCGATCCATTACGGACACCTCGCCATCGCCGAGGAAGTACGCGTTGCGCTGCGCCTCGACCGCATCTTGATCATTCCTGCTGGTGAACAACCTTTGAAAATCGGTAAGAGTGTGGCATCTCCTGCGCATCGCCTGGCAATGGCACAACTGGCATGCGCTGACAATCCGTTCTTCGAGGTGTCGAGCATCGAAATCGACCGCCCCGGTCCGTCGTACACCCATGTCACCTTGCAACTCCTCTACAATCAGGGCCTCGATAACCTGTATCTCATTCTTGGCGCCGATGCGCTGGCAGATCTGCCGCGCTGGCGCGAGACGCCACGCATCCTGACACTGGCACGGATCGTAGTTGTGTCGCGCCCTGGCGCAGCCATCGATCTGCCTGCTCTGTCTCAGATGTTTCCAGCATTGCCAGAACGCCTGATCCTGATCGAAGGTCCGCGTCTGGATATTTCCAGCACCGACCTGCGTCGGCGTGTCGCGCAGGGACGCCCCATTCGCTATCAGACGCCCGACGCGGTCGTTGCATATATCGAAGCGCATGGATTGTACCGATAGACGATGGACATGCTCCTGAACACCGCACGTGCGTGGGGATTACGCCTTGATCAGCAGCAGATCGAACAGTTTGCCCGTTACAGCGCTGAACTTCGCGCCTGGAATACGCGCGTCAACCTGACCGCAATCACCGATGAGGAAGGAATTGTGGCGCGCCATTTCCTCGACTCGCTGCGCTGTGCGTTGAGCTGGGGAGATACACCATCGAGTCTGATCGACATCGGTAGCGGAGCAGGCTTCCCAGGATTGCCGTTGAAGATCCTGCGCCCGGAATTGCGGGTTGCCCTTGTGGAGAGCGTTGGCAAGAAAGCCGCGTTTCTGCGACATATGATTGCTGTGCTGGACCTGCGGGATGTGACAGTGTTGAACGCTCGCGCTGAAACGGTTGGGCGCGATCCGCAGCACCGTGAGCAGTACGACGTTGTGACCGCTCGCGCTGTGGCAGAACTGGCGACGCTTGCGGAGTATTGCTTGCCGTTATGTCGAGTTCATGGGCGTGTACTGGCGCCAAAAGGGAGCGACATCGCTGATGAGGTAGCGCGGGCGCGCACTGCAATTGAACGACTCGGCGGGCGGGTGATCGGCGTGGAACCGGTTACCATCCCCGGCATCGAACCGCGAACCCTGGTGGTCATCGCCAAGGTCGCGCCAACCCCCGCTGCTTATCCTCGCGCCGTCGGCGTTCCTGCCAGACGACCCATTCACTAGAGACGGTCAGACAGGTCGCACATACGTCCAACCCTCGAGTGGACGTCCCATATAGACGCCAATGATCTTCCCCAGGACGTCGGTACAGACACGTTATAATCGGCAGGCAGCAGCATTGTTCTGACCCCTATCTACCCGTTCCGGCGCATGAAATCGATCATGAACTCAGCCAGCGCATCGCACCCTTCCTGGTCCATCGCATTGTAGATCGACGCGCGGATGCCGCCGACAGAGCGATGCCCTGCCAGCCCGACCATTCCCTGTGCTGCCGCTTCGGCAATGAACCGCTTCTCCAGTGCCTCGTCCGACAGGCGGAAGGTCACATTCATCAATGAACGGTGATCCGGTTCGGCGTGCCCTCGATAGAACCCACCGCTTGTATCAATCACCCGATACAACGTCGCCGCCTTGCGCCGATTGCGCTCCGCAAGAGCGGCAAGCCCACCCTGCTCCTCGATCCAGCCCAGCACCAGATTCACCATATACACGGCAAATACTGGCGGCGTATTGTAGAGTGATCGGTTCTTCACATGCGTCGCATAGCGCAACATTGTTGGCAGGTTCGACGATGCGCTCTGCAAGAACGAATCCCGGATGACCACTACGGTCACACCAGCAGGACCAAGATTCTTCTGGGCACCGGCGTAGATCAGCGCAAAACGCTGCGTCTCAAGCGGACGGGAGAGAATGTCGCTGCTCATATCGGCGACCAGCGGTCGATCACCGACGTCAGGCCAGGTATGCCACTGGACGCCCTGAATCGTTTCGTTACTGGTAATGTGGACGTATGCCGCATGTGGATCAAGTGTAATGTCTGCCTGCGATGGCATGCTACGATAGCCATTTGCGACAGTGCTGGCAGCCTGTCGCGCCTGGCCAACGCGCAATGCCTCTTCGTATGCCTTTTCTGCCCACGCGCCGGTGATAAGATAATCTGCCGATGCACCTGGCGGCAAAAAATTGAGCGGCAGCATTGCAAACTGCAAACTGGCACCGCCCTGCAAGAAGATCACGTGGTACTCGTCGCCAACGCCGAGCAAACGTTTCAGACGCTCAGCCGCCTCAGCGTTGATTGCCTCATACTCTGGCGAGCGATGACTCATCTCCAGGATGGACATCCCGCGCCCCTGGTAGTCGCGCAACTCATGCCGCACACGCTCCAACACGGATGTGGGAAGGATTGCTGGACCGGCGTTGAAATTGTAGACGGTGCTCATAAAGTGCCTCCTCTTCTGCTGCACAGATCATAGTGTAGCACAGCAGTCACTTCGTTTGCGCGCAAAGATGCAACGATTGTAGCTGTTCAAAACGGGGAGAAGAAATGGTGAAGCGAGAAACCGTCCTGCCCTTCCCGGTTTTCGCATCGCTCATGCCAGCGGCCGTCTGTAGCGATCCTCGTCTGGTCAGATAGTGGCTGCGCCAGGCAAGCAACTGACCGACACGCACCACCGACTCCGCGCCGTTTGCACTCCGCATTGTCTGATGCCGCTATGTTCCACTTGCCATGCCGCCGTCTCCAGGCGGCACGGCACCCATTTGCCGCCTGCGCATTGCATCGAACGCTTCCCCCCATTCTGGTGGTCGTTGCTGGAATCTCTTGCCAGATGCCCGATCACGGGATCCGAGTCTACTTGCGAAATGCGCCGTGTTGTGGTATTATGGTAAGTGGGCCTCTAGCTCAATCGGTAGAGCAGTTGACTCTTAATCAATTGGTTCAGGGTTCGAGTCCCTGGAGGCCCACCACCTCCCCTACTTTCTGCTACGTTTTGTCATCTTTGCCTCTCAGCTAGACAGATCAGCGTACTGTTACCCTTGAATACGACCAGGAATGGATCAGCATAGTAATCTCCTTTAGAGCGTCTTATCTGTACCCATCCGTGTGCATGTTTGAACGCGGATTGGCACGGACAGGACGAATGTGCACAGATTATCGCAGCTCTCCAGAAGTTGGACACGTCGGACAAGGTTGAACACTTGAAAGCGGGTGCATCGTGCGACGTGGCAAACACAAACGATGGTCAACGTATCTGAGAAATATAGACTCTCATAAAAAGACGCCGTCTCCCCACCCAATCTCTCACCATCGACGTGCAAACCGCATAGACATACTCGCTCACATGTCCTATACTCATCATGCTTTGACAGGAGAAAGGAGCAGAGCGCCAATGCCACTCGATCTGACCGAACTGAGTCGTCAGGTGCGCGCTATGAGCGGCGCACTGCAACGCAATGCACCGGATCTGGCACAACGACGTGCACAGGCACTGGAACGCTACCTGCGCGAGGCGTCCGCCCACGCAACGTGGGCACAGGCAGCCGATCTCAGTCGTGAGGGGAGCGCCTGGCTGCTAGCACGCCCGGTCGAACCGCTCAACACCGTGCGCAATGTGCCTGCGCGCCCGACGGACTACGCTGTAGTTGCAACTGACGGGTCGCACATCGATATTGACCGACACGGCGCTGCGCTCTGCTATGTGCTCAACATCGGACGGGTCTATCTACGGTATGGCGCTCACCCATTGGCAAAACTGTCGTCGCGCCCGATGCTCCGCTTCCGTGACGAGGATCTCTACCTGATCGACGGCATGCGCCGTGTCTTGATCGAGGGGAACTATCTCAGCGCACAGCGTGATGTCGCCGAAGGCGTCGAACTCGTTGCGCTCGCCGATGAGTTTCTGGCAAAGGATAAGGATACCATGCCGTCACTGGCGCTGCAGGACGGCACACTGGTGCGCTGGACGCTGGCAGGCGCCGAGTCGTTCGTACGCGAGCGCTTTTTGCGCCCGTACCTGGGCTGTCTGGAAGATATGCGCAAACGTGGCATCCCGATTGCTTCGTACATTAGTCGTCCGCGCTCCCCCGAAGTCGCTGGCGTGATCCGCCTGATGTTTTGCCCCGATGTGTGTGTAGCGGAGGATCGCGGCGCAAAGTGCAGCGTCTGTAGCGATAACGCCGCTGGGCGCACGCCTTCGTGCTTTGTGTGCGAGGGGTTGAGCGACGCCGATATTCTGGCGGATATGCTGGACGAAGGGCAACGCGGACCGCTGTTCGTCTCAATGTCACGGATCAACATCGAGTCCTACGGCGATCATCTGATCTATTTCTTCTATATGCGGGTCGGGCGGGAGATCGCGCGCGTCGAAATTCCGCGCTGGGTTGCGAACGATACCGATCTGTGCGACCGGGTGCACGCCCTGGTGTATGACCAGTGTCTCAGAGGGCAGGGGTACCCTGTGGCGCTGGCGCGCGCTCACGAACAGGCAGTGGTGCGCGCTGCCGACCGACGCGCTTTTGAGCGAATGGTTGAACAGACCCTGCGACGCGCTGAACTTCCCGCAACATCGTCGCGCAAGGCGGAGGCGAAAGAACGCCCGGCGTGGTAGAAGGTTGACGTTGAACGTTCAACGTTCAACGTTGAGATTGATTGAAGGTTGCCTGCCAGAAGGAGGCAGTGCATGCTGACCACCCGAACGAAGACAGCGCCAGAGAACGCCGCAACCGCGATGTCCTGGGGTATAAGCCTGGCGCTTGCGGTTCTATCAGGTTTCCTGATCGGCGCTTCGATGCCGACACTGCTCGACTGGGGTTTCCTAGGATGGGTAGGATTGGTGCCCGTGCTAATCGCGCTGAACGCTCAACCGACCAGCCATCGCTTCCTGGTCGCACTCCCCTTCGGCGTTGTCTGGTCGGCGATGACGCATCTGTGGTATCCGGCGCTGTTTGGCGTCGGGATGGGGATCTTTCTTGTGGCAGCGGTCGGCGTCTTCTATGCTGGGGTACTTCAGGCGGGAATAGCACTCCAGGAACGACTCCCAGAACCGCTGCGTATGCTGGGGATGCCGGTTGCCTGGGCAGCGCTCGAATTCGTCCGATCAGTCGCACCTGTTGTTGGTGATTGGTGGATTGAATTGCTGGCAAAAAGCCAGTGGCGCTTTCCCCCCGCGCTCCAACTCCTTGCAATCACCGGCGTTCCCGGTCTCAGTTTCCTGCTGATGCTGGTGAATGTCGCCATTGCACTGCTCATCCTTGAAGCATGGCGGCAGCAGCGGGTGCATCTGCCTGCCATTCTTGCACTGGCAGGGTCTGCGCTCATCCTTGGTTGGGGCGCTCTGAGCATCCCGCCAGTGCCGGACGCGCAGTTCCGCATTGCCGCAACAGTCGATCTGGTCAACCAGGACCGCGCCGTTCAGGCGCTGAGTCGCCTGCCTGGCGGTCAGGAAGGGTACTACGCGGATACGCCGGAGATGTCACAGGCGATCTTCGACATAAATGCAACCCTGACCCGTCAGGTTGCTGCGTTGCGTCCAGCCTTCGTCGTGTGGCCCGAAAATGAGTTCGCCGATGCGGATGACCCCGCGTTTGCCGCGCAGGTCGGGGCGCTGGCGCGTGAATTGAACGCCTACCTGGTGGTGGATATGGTCTGGCGAACGTCGGAAGGCATGCACGACGCAGCAGTTCTGTTCGGACCGGACGGCAACGAGGTTGGTCGGCACGCCAAAATCAATCTCACCGGCGACGAGCAGGCTTTTGGCTTTGTTCCTGGACCGCGCGATTTCCAGGTCTTCACGACGCCGTTTGGCAACGTTGGGTTGGGAGTATGCTGGGATCGCCACATCCCATGGATCACCCGCGAACTGGCGCGCGCCGGAGCACACATAGTGCTGATGCCGGTGGACGATGACTTTTATGGCAACCGCTGGTTCCCGCCGCTGCATGCCGCCGATTCGGTTCTGCGGGCGGCGGAGAACCGGGTCGCCTTCGGTCTGGGAGCGACCAGCGGCATTGCAATGGTGATCGACCCATATGGGCGGATCACTGCCGAGAGCGCCATCAATCAGCGGGGTGCGGTGACGGGTGAGGCATTCACCGTACCGGAGCGAACGCTCTACACCCGTCTCGGCGATTGGTTCGGCTGGTCGATAATCGGAGCAATGGTGATCGGGTTTCTGTGGCAGGGTCGCGGACGTGCGCACCATCAGCAGTGAGTGCAGACGCCCGCCCGTGCGCTACGTCCAGCGATGGAGGCGCAACACGATACCGCCCCAGACACCAGCAAAGACTGCCGCGCCAAACACCCACCCCGATAGCGCAAATGCAGCAATCCCAGAGAGAAGCGTCCCCACTGTGCAGCCTAACGCCGTCATCGCGCCCCAGCCCATCAGCACCCCGCCGACCAGCGCAGCGACACTGCCATTGGCGCGTGGCAACGCTGGCTGAAAGCGACCGGCGATCAGGGCAGCGCCAAAAGCGCCGAGCGCCAGTCCGCCGATCAGCCACCCATTGTCAGTGATTGTCTGAACTACCTGCGTGGCGCATCCGGCGAAACTGTCCAGCCCATTGAGTCGCGCCGGCAACATGCCACTCGTGTGCATCACCGTGCGGGCAAGGCTGCCGAGTTGCGCCGTCACGCCGAGAGGTTCGACCCGCAGGTACGCCACGACCCCAATGACTCCCACGATTGCGCCGGTAACCAGCGGATTCCAGCGGTCGCGGAAGAGTGCCTCATAGAGATATTTTATGTCGAGTTGACGTGCAGGACGGGGCGGCAGCGGCGATACGTAGCGCAACAGCGCGAAACCCAGGACGCTGAGAACTGCCAGGTGAAGGAGGAGCGCCCCGCCGTACCCGAGCCAGTGCGGCAGCCAGATCACCGGCGCGTCGGCGATGACCGTCACATAGAGCCAGTTCCACGTTCGGAATCCCAGACCAAAGCCGATCAATGCGCCGATAAGCGCCAGCGGCGCATACCCCGATCCCTCTCCCAGACGATAGAGATGTCCACTGATACAGGCGCCGGAGAGCGCCATCCCCACGCCGAACAACAAACCAGCGGCGACCAGCGCAAGGCTGACCGGACCGATATGGGCATCGGGGGCGAGCCGACCGCTGAACGGATTCGGCAGAAACGCGCCGAACACGATGGCATACCCGATCCCGCTCACAGCCAGCGCCGTCAGGATCGCATAGAGCGGTCCGGCATTGCGATGCTCGATGACGTCGCGGAAGATGCAGAAGAAGCAGAACCGACCGCGCTCAAAGGCAACCCCGAGCGCGGCGCCGATCAACAGCGAGAGCGCCGCCGACGCGCCATACCCCGGCGTTGTCTGAAGCACATGCGCGCCGATCAGCAGGGTGACGAAGATCAGCGCCGCCCCGCCATTCCGCAGGATCAACGCCGGAGTCAGGACTGGTTTGGAAGGAGCAGCCCGGTCGGCAGGGCTGCTCCCAGGCAATGCGTTCGACATCGTCGTCTACTTCACGCCCCAAATTGTACCGGCCGGGTTGGCGATTGGCACGCCGACGCTGTTGCCATACTCTGTCCAGGAACCATCGTAGAGCGCCGCCTGATACCCCAGGATTTCGCTGAGGACGAACCAGGTATGGCTGGCGCGCTCACCGATCCGGCAATAGGTGATGACCGGCTTGCTGCCATCGACTCCGGCCTCTGCGTACAGTTTGCGCAGTTCCTCGACACTCTTGAACGTCCCATCATCGTTGAGCGCCTTCTTCCACGGCACATTCACGGCACCGGGGATGTGACCGGCTCGCACCGCAAGTTCCTGGAAGCCTTCCGGCGCAAAAATCTTACCGCTGAACTCATCGGGCGAGCGAATATCAACCAACACCTTCTGTTCCTCACCACGCACGACTTTCAGCACATCGGGCAGGAATACCCGCAGGTCGCTGCGTTGCCGGACGGTAAAATTGCCCGGCGGATAGGTCGGCGCGCGTGTCGAAAGTTCGCGGTTCTCGGCTTCCCACTTGCTGCGGCTTCCATCCAGCAGTCGCACGTCCTCAGCGCCGTACTGGCGAAAAACCCACGCGCCCCAGGCGGCGAACCAGTTGTCGTTATCGCCGTAGAGCACAATCGTCGTGTCATTATTGATACCCGCAGCACGTGCCAGTTCCTGGAAGCGATCCGGCGCGATAATGTCGCGCGACACTGTATCAACGAAGTCAGTCGTCCAGACAAAGTTGACTGCTCCGGGGATGTGACCACGTTCGTACACTCCTGGAACGACACTGACCTCAATCACGCGTACCTTTGGGTTGTCGAGATTTTGCGCCAGCCATTCGGTGCTGACAACCACATCCTCGAATTTGCGCGGTTCACGTGGCAGATTGACCGTCACAGGCGCGGATGAGGCGTCAGCAGCGGATGGGGCGGTGGTCGACAAAGTGCTGGCAGGTTGGCGAACGAAGAAGATGAGCGCAACGACGGCCAGCATCACGAGTGCGCCACCAACAGCGGCGCCAGCGGTTCGCAACAGTGTTCTGTCCACAAGGTCCTCGCTTTCGGTAGGCGACTTTCTCTGCATGCACCGGTGCGAGCGTAGTATATCTGATATTTCTGTATTTGTCAATCTGTTTAGTCAAGAAATATCAGCATCCTGGTGCATCTGTCTCTCATCTCTCCTGCATGGGAACCTGGAGAACATTACGCCAGCGGCGCGCCGCAGTGCGGGCAACAGTGCGTGTGCGCAGAAATGTCGCGGTGGCAACGTCCACAGGCATAGCGCACTAGCATGCGCGCGACGATCAGGACATCCTGCCGAGGCACTACTGGTGTGCTATGGGGGAGAGCAGCGCGCTCGAACGGCGCCGCCGCAGGTCTGACTGGCAATCCCAGCAGTGCTGCTATCTGCGTCGCCAGCGCCTCGACTGATGGCAGATCGTCGCGGGTCAGGCGCAACACCGGCACACCAGCGCTGATCAGCGCGGCATCGATGAACGCTGTGCATCGGGTTGCGCCAGGTTGCGCAAAAAGCACTACACCAGGCGCGGCATAGTTGTCTGTGCATCGCAGAGCACAAAATCGAGAACACTATCGCGAATGCGTTCCTGGTAACATTCCGATTGCGTTGTGTGCGGTTCGATGTGCAGGATGTCGCTCAGGCGCATGTGGGGCAGCACGGCAAGATCATCGGGCGCGGCGGCGTTGAGCGCTACAAACAGAGCGCGATGGTCGCTCACAAGCAGATGCGGTGCGCGGGTATACGGGAGACGGGTCAGAAACTCCGTTTCGCCTGATGCTGCTCTGCGCCTGCGTGGACGCATTGCTGCCAGCGCAACAACGAACCCGGCAATCACCAGAAGCGATGCAACCGTGGCAGTTATTGTAATGATTGGATCCATACTGACCATCCTTATTCAGGCCACCGTGCTCGAGTCCTCAAATACAATTCCTTACCCCTCACGCCTCGCGCCCCCTCCACAGCCCCCGCTCCGCTACGGGCGCAGCGCGGCTGCGCCCCTACTCGCGCCGCGCCCCCTCCACAGCCCCCGCTCCGCTACGGGCGCAGCGCTGCTACTCTCAATAACGCCTCCTTTCGTACACTCCTACATACATCGCTTCAACTGTCAGCGAACTGTTATCTGCGTGGTATACTACAGAGCGCGTTTCGTTCCGGCTTCATTTTCGGTTTTGTGGCAATCGACGTTATCGGCATGCACTCGCAGAACGGGAGTGCGCCCATTACAATTCGACGGGAGTGAATCGTGGACCTGAGTCGCATAACTGGCGCGCCAGTGATGGAGTTTCATGTTGCCCGTAGCGCGCGCGACCGCTACCACTTCGATGAGTCGTTGTTCCAGTTCAGCGGCAACGTTATCTTTGCTAACTTCCATGCCGCGCGTGTTTTTGCTCAGAAGATGAATCAGAAGCGTGACCTGGCGCGTTTTCCCGAGCAGGCGGTACGCGCCGGGCAGCTCAGCGCGATGGGGTTGCTCGACGAGATTCTGCATTATGTCGCGCAACTCTACCGCCAGCGTGTGAAGGAGCGTCTGCTCACCGATGCGATTGCCTGGCTCAACGAACGCCTGGGCGCAGAGAAGGTCGAGACGACGCTGCGCACCTTTAGCGATGAGTTTCCGCCAGTTGCCGTGTACCGTCGTGAACAGACTATCGAAATGTACCTTGAAGGATCGACCGCCGGTATGCCGCACCGCGAGACAGCACTTGAAGAAATGCTGATGCTCTGGCTGGAAAATGTTAATCCGGCGCTCAGTCCTTTCCTCGAACTGTTCGACGACTCCCGACTGAAGCACGATACCGTTTATCTTGCAATCATTGAGGAACTTGATCGATTCTTCGCCACCCAACCGCCACCAGCAGCCGTCTTTCCTGGCGTCTCCAGTCGCACCCTGATCGAACTCCTGCGTGCGCCTGCCCTGGCATCACCCTACTCGATTGAAGGACAGCTCAACTATATCCTTGAGCACTGGGCTGGCTTCCTCGATCGGTCATTTCTCTATCGCTTGCTCAGCAGCCTGGATGTCATTAAGGAAGAAGAACGAGCACGCTTTGGCGTCGGTGGTGGCGATCTAACCGGCGCATATGTGCCAGTTGCCGACTATCGCTATCTGGAGACGGAACCGGAGCGCTACACCCCCGACCGTGAGTGGATGCCGCGCCTGGTGTTGCTGGCAAAGAATACCTTCGTCTGGCTTGATCAGTTGAGCAAATGGTACGGTCGTCCAATCAAGACGCTCGACCAGGTGCCAGATGAGGAACTCGACACGATGGCGCGCCGTGGGTTCACCGGTCTATGGCTGATCGGTCTTTGGGAGCGCAGCCAGGCGTCGAAACGCATCAAGCAGATCATGGGCAACCCCGATGCCATTGCTTCCGCCTATTCGCTCTACGACTACCAGATTGCCGAGGCGCTCGGCGGTCAACCGGCGCTCGAGAATCTGCGAGCGCGCGCCTGGCAGCGTGGCATTCGTCTCTCCGCCGATATGGTGCCGAACCACGTCGGCATCGACGGGCGCTGGGTGATCGAGCATCCTGACTGGTTCATTCAACTCGATTATCCACCCTTTCCATCTTATACCTTCAATGGTCCCGATCTGTCGAGTGATGAGCGGGTGGGAATTTTCATTGAAGATCACTACTACGACCGCAGCGATGCGGCAGTGGTCTTCAAGCGTCTCGACCGCTGGACCGGTCAGGTGCGCTACATTTACCACGGGAAC
The DNA here is from genome assembly GCA_017743475.1 of Roseiflexus sp. GTDB lineage: Bacteria > Chloroflexota > Chloroflexia > Chloroflexales > Roseiflexaceae > Roseiflexus. The sequence goes on from JAGHYV010000074.1 coordinate 21,405, forward strand.
GACGGCACCAGCATGCCGTGGAACGATACGGCGCAGCTCAACTACCTTAAGCCTGAAGTACGTGAGGCGGTCATTCAGACGATCCTGCACGTGGCGCGGCAGTTCCCGATTATTCGCTTCGACGCGGCGATGACGCTGACCAAACGCCACTATCACCGTCTCTGGTTCCCCGAACCGGGAACCGGCGGCGATATTCCGTCGCGCGCTGGCTTCGGCATGACGCGCGCTCAGTTCGATGCGGCGATGCCAAAGGAGTTCTGGCGCGAGGTTGTTGACCGCTGCGCCGTCGAAGCGCCCGATACCCTGCTGCTAGCGGAAGCCTTCTGGTTGATGGAAGGGTACTTCGTGCGCACCCTTGGCATGCATCGCGTGTACAACAGCGCGTTTATGGTCTGTCTGCGCGATGAGGAGAATGCCAAGTATCGCCAGATTATGAAGAATGTACTCGAGTTCGACCCGGAAGTGCTGCGCCGCTTCGTTAACTTTATGAATAATCCCGACGAGCGAACGGCAGTCGACCAGTTTGGCAAAGGCGATAAATACTTCGGCGTCTGCACCCTGCTGGTCACTATGCCGGGATTGCCGATGTTTGGGCATGGGCAGATCGAGGGATTTGCCGAAAAGTATGGCATGGAATATTACCGAGCCTATTGGGACGAGAAGCCGGATGAGTGGCTGATTGCGCGGCACGAGCGCGAAATCTTCCCGCTGCTCCACCGTCGTTACCTGTTTGCCGGCACCGATCATTTCTTACTGTACGACTTCTATACACCCGACGGACACGTGAATGAGGATGTGTTTGCTTTCTCGAACCGCTACGGCGACGAACGCGCACTGGTGGTCTATCATAATCGCTACGCCCACACAAGCGGTTGGGTGCGCCTATCGGCAGCATTTATGGCGCGCACCGGCAAAGGCGATGAACGCGTCCTGATGCAACGCACCCTCGCCGAAGGGCTGGCGCTCCGCGCGGGTGACAACAACTACACTATCTTCCGCGATCACCGCAATGGGCTGGAATATATTCGCCATAGCCGCGACCTGGCGGAACGTGGGTTGTATGTCGAACTTGGTCCGTATGGCTGCCACGTGTTCCTCGATTTTCGTGAAGTCACTGAGTATCCAGACGGACGCTACGGTCAGATTACGGCATACCTGGGTGGACGCGGCGTACCCAGCATTGATATCGCCCTCCGCGAAATGTTCCTCCAACCGGTGCTGACCCCCTTCCGCGAACTGGTCAGCGCTGCAACGCTGCGCGAACTGGCAGTCTGGGCGGATCGCCGTGCTGTGCAGCGCGGATTCCCGCTAGAGTTCGACGCTGCGGACAGCAACGGGATTGATAGCATGCTGGAAGGACCCGATGCGTTCGACGAGCCAACACCTGAAGAACTGGAAGCGCTTGCGCAACGCCAGCCAACTCCTGAAAGCACGGTTGCGCTGTCGACTCCTGTTCCAAACACGCCGGAACAGACCGAAGCCGCTGTCGAACGCTTTGAGCAACGCTTGCGAACCTTTCTCGCTGAATTTGCCGCCTTCACCGGGAGAGCGGTCGATACTCATTGCATCGTTGCCGATGTAGTTCATCGCCTGGAAACGATGATCGATCTCCTGGTCTGCGCCAATGATCAGCAGGCGCAGCGCATTGGCGCGCCGCTAGCAGACGATCCAGGGCGCTGGGGAACTGCTATCGCCTGGGTAACGCTCCACCGACTGGGTCTCATAGTTGCCGCTGACGATATTGCCGGTCAGAGCCGAAGCCTGATCGACGAATACCTGCTGGGGCGCACGCTCCAGGCGGCGCTGGTCGAGTTCGGCTACAGCGACGACATAGCTGCCGATGCGGTGCAGCTAGTCAAGATTCTGACTACCCAGCAGCGCTGGCACGCGACGTTCGCCAAAGAGTACCACGCCCTCGCATCAACACTAATGTCGGACAGCGATGTTCAGTCGTTCACACGGGTCAACCGCTTCCATGACGTGCTGTGGTTCAACAAGGAGCGATTCGAACGTCTCCTGCGCTGGCTGGACCTGATCGCCGTTGCGACGTTACGGGCGGAAGCAACGCCTGATGCCGATATGATCCGCGCTGGTTGCGCCCAAACTATCGAACGCCTGATCGATGCGGCTGAACAGAGCGGCTACCGGGTCGAACAGTTGCTTGCAGTGTCGCAGAGCAAAACACTGACATAGAGGAGCGGAGTGATGCGTGCCATACGTGTTCACGAATATGGGGGACCAGAGGTGCTGCGTTTAGAGGATCTCCCCATACCCGAACCTGGACCAGGAGAGGCGCGGGTCAAAATTGCAGCGATTGGGGTAAATTTCATCGATATCTATCACCGGAGCGGTCAGTACAAAGGAGTGCTGCCAATGACGCCCGGCATGGAAGCCGCTGGGGTCGTCGATGCGGTCGGTCCCGAGGTCAGCGATGTACGGGTAGGCGACCGGGTAGTGTATGCTATGCGGCAGGGCGCCTACGCTGAGTATGCCATCGTGCCAGCAACGATGCTAGTGCCGGTTCCCGAGGGCATCGATCTGCACCAGGCAGCAGCAGTGATGCTCCAGGGTATGACGGCGCACTATCTGACGCACAGCACCTACCCGCTGCGCCAGGGGGAAGTCACACTAATCCATGCTGCCGCTGGCGGCGTTGGACTGTTGCTGGTACAGATCGCCAAACGCCGCGGCGCACGAGTGATCGGCACTGTTTCGACCGAAGAAAAGGCGGCACTGGCGCGCGAAGCTGGCGCCGATGACATCATTCTGTACACTCAGGAAGACTTTAGCGAAGCAGTGCGCCGCCTGACCGACGGCGCCGGAGTGCATGTCGTATACGACTCGGTTGGGAAGACTACCTTTGAAGGAAGCCTGAACTGTCTGCGTCCACGTGGGTATATGGTGCTGTTCGGTCAATCGAGCGGCGCTGTACCGCCGTTCGATCCGCAGGTGTTGAACGCAAAAGGATCACTCTTCCTCACACGCCCGTCGCTCGGTCACTACCTGCTCACACGCGACGAACTTTTGTGGCGCGCAGGCGATCTGTTCGCATGGATGACAGCTGGCGAATTGAAGGTGCGGATCGACGCGACCTACCCGCTGGAACAGGCAGCCGAAGCGCACCGCGCCCTGGCGAGCCGCGCAACAAGCGGCAAACTGCTGTTGCTGCCCTGATCCGCCCACGGGAACACGGATCGGCACAGATACGACGGATCAGCGCGGATGTGGATAAGTGTTGTCTGGAATAGCCCGCGCAG
>JAGHYV010000196.1 GCA_017743475.1 Roseiflexus sp.
GATCGCAGTTGCGCATCGTCTGCCAGGTACGTCAGCAACCCGGTCGCAGCGCCAGCCATCGCATTGAGCGCCAGACCAACCAGCAGTAGCGTTGCCACGTCGGTACGCCCGTGACGCTGCGCCAGCCGGTAGACGAAGAATGTCGTTGCGGTTCCGGTAAGGAAAGCCGCCAGCGGCAACGTCATCAACCCCAGCGACGAGATACCGAGCACAATGACCGCCACAGCACCGAGCGCAGCACCGCTGCTCACTCCAATCAAACCCGGATCAGCCAGTGGATTGCGAAACACACCCTGAAGCAACGCACCGCTGACAGCCAGCGCAGCGCCTGCCAGAACGCCCAGCGCCACACGCGGCAGGCGGATCGTCCAGAAAATCGCTTCCTGCTGCACGCTGATAGGTACATCGATCACGATGCCGGTTTTGCGCAACAGGATAGCCAGCATAGCGTCAGGCGGAACAACAACCGGTCCGATGCCCGCGCCGAGCGCCACTGCTACCGCCAGCGCCAGGGTCAACACAGGGAGCAACCCTGTCCGCCGCCATCCAGCAATCCGTTGCAACGTGATCGTCGCTGCGGCGCTCATGGACGACTCCCCTGAGAAACATCGTAAAAGGCAACAGTCAGATCGGTGAGCGCCTGACCGGTGCGGGGACCCATGCCGAGCAGATAGAGATCGTCGAGAGCGATAACCCGGCGCTGCCTGCCAGCAGGCGTGTCGGCAAGCCCCGGTATCTTCAGTAGTCCATCAACGCCGCCGACCGACTCCAGCCCTTTGTCAAGGACCAGCAGCACGTCTGGTTGCGCAGCGATCACGACTTCGGGACTTAATGGCTTGAACTCCACGATACCCGCTTCAGTCGCGGCATTGATACCGCCAGCAGCAGCGATCATCACGTCAACGGCAGTGTTGCGTCCGGCGACCTGCTGGACATCTGTGCCACGCAGGTAGAGAAACAGGACGTGGGGCGGATTAGCAATTCGCCGCGCCTGATCGCGCGCTGCGGCAATTTCGGCTTCAACCCGCGCTGCCAGGCGTTCGCCACGCTGCGGGATGCCCAGCGCCTGCGCGACGAAACGAATCTTCTGTTGCGGCGCATCGAGCGACGGCGGATCGGCAGTGATTGCCAGCGGCACGCCAGCAGCGCGGATCTGCGCCAGCGTCTCAGGTGGACCGGCAGCCTCATCACCGATGACAAGCGTCGGATTGAGCGACAGAATGCCTTCGGCGCTCAGGCGGCGCTGGTAGCCGATGTTCGGCAGCGTCTTCGTGCGCTCAGGGGGATAGGTCGCGCTGCTATCGACGCCAACCACATACTCCCCCATGCCAAGCGCGAAAATGATTTCGGTTATATCACCGTTCAGGCTGACAATGCGTTCGATTGACGTGATCGTGACCTGTTCTCCCCGATAATCGACAACTGTGGCTGGGAGTTGCGGTTCCGCCTCGACCGGCGCCATCTCTCCGCCGCTCACCAGGCTTGCTGGCGCAGCTAGAGGCGACGTTGGCGCGGGGAGCGCAGTTTCGGAAGGCGACACGCCGCTGGAGGACGACGTCATCCCACAGGCAGCGAGCAGTACTGCGACTGCCAGGCTGAACAGGAGAAGAGTCTGACGCAGACGACCAGTAGCCGCGACTGAACGGTGATCAGGCTTCCAGGACTTCATAGACGCCTCCTTGTCCTGACGAAGGAACATCGGGAAGGGTGAGCAACAGCGGGGCGCCTGTGTGCGGGTGCGGGTGAACGACGATCGGAATACCGTACACAGCGCTCAACAATTCCGGGCGCAGCACATCCCATGGCGCGCCAATCGCAACCAATCGCCCTTCGTGCAGAATGCCGATCCGGTCAGCATACCCGGCTGCCAGGTTGAGGTCGTGCAGGACGATCACGGCGGCGCCGCCGCTGGCAGCTACCGCGCGCGCCAGGCGCAGCGCCGCATGCTGATGACGCAGATCGAGCGCAGCGGTCGGTTCATCGAGCAACACCAGCGGCGCCTGCTGCGCCAGCACGCGCGCAAGGCTGGCACGGGTCTGTTCACCCCCGGAGAGGGTTGGAAACAGCCGTTCCGCAAACGGCGCCATCCCGGTACGGTTCAGGGCGTTCTGAACAATAACGACATCCTCTCGCCCCTCGGATCGTCCGCGAAGGTGCGGTGTGCGCCCCATGAGCACCACCTCGAAGGTAGTGAAGGGTAGCGCCACATGGATCCGCTGACGGAGGACTGATCGCCGTAGCGCCTGATCCCCGGCTTGCATCCGTTCCAGCGGAATGCCTCCGAGCAACACACGACCGGTGGCTGGACGGAGATCACCAGCAAGCAGGCCGATCAACGTGCTCTTCCCGGCGCCGTTCGGACCGACGATTGCCACAACTTCGCCGCCATTGACCTTCAGTGACACGGCATCGAGCAGGCAGCGATTACCGGCGTAATAACTGAGCGCACACGCTTCGATTAGAGGAGTGGACACTGAACTCCCAAATCCAGGCGCGCAATCACGGCGCACACGCACAACGGTTGATATGCCAGAACAGATCAGAAGTAGAACGCTAACCTCGTTGGTTAGTATAGTCTAATAAATACTATTTGTCAACCATAAACAAAGAAAACAGCGCAAAGTTGGGAAAGGTCGTGGGGGAGGGATGCGTGGTTTGCGGCACTCCTGTGCGCCTTTGCCCTTCATCCCCCCGGGAGTTTGGGCGCTCTGATGACCGAAACGGGAGATGGCACGCAGGGGCTTGCCAAAAAATCTACCCCTGTGAGAGGGTCGGCCCTGGGTGCGTGCGCCTCTAGCGTGCATACCAGTGAGG
>JAGHYV010000075.1 GCA_017743475.1 Roseiflexus sp.
GCGTTGGCGTTGCAGTCGGCGCCGGAGTCTCGGTCGGTGCCAGCGTTGGCGTTGCGGTTGGTGCCAGAGTCGCAGTCGGCACCAGAGTCGGGGTTGCCGTTGGGCGCGGTGTCGCCGTTGGACGCGGTGGACGCGCCGTCGGCGGTGGTTGTGGCGTCGAACTGGCTGACGGCGGTTCGGTTGGTGGAATACGCGTTGCCGTCGGCGGCAGCGTTGCCGCTGGTAACGGCGTGCTGGTTGGCAGCGGCACCTCAGTGGGCGGCACCTCAGTAGGCAGCGCTGTCGGCGTCGCCGTTGGCGTCGCCGTTACTAACGGTGACGGCGTTGCCGTTGGTGATCGGGACACGGGCGTTGCAGTCAACACCGGGGCGCTGCTTGCCGTTGGCTCAATCTGACCGGGCGTTGGCGATGGACGAGGTGGGCGACTGGTCGGCGGCGGTGTTGCAATGGGAGTGGCAGCATCAACTCGTTCAGGCTTACGCTCGGTCTGAGGCGCAGTTTCTGGATCTGTGACTTCCACGGTTGTCGGCGATTCGACCGGCGTTGTAGGTGACAACGAGGACACAGGCGATGCAGTCGCAATTGGAACTGGCGATGCTATTGGTTCAATTACCGGGTTGATCTGCTCCTGAACGTTTTCAAGAAGCGGAGAGGCTTCTGGAACTTTCGACGCTAGCCGCGACAGAGCAGTCTGCACCTCATCAATGAGCACAGCGACATCAACCGACACATCGGCGACGTCCATATCGCGGCTTTCGATGACAGCGCCGCGGATATGACTGCTGAGAAGGGAAAGCGGTTCCTTGAGTGCTTGCGGATCGATTGCTGTATTTCTGGCAAGCATCTCACTAATTTCCAGAAGACGGCGGCGGGCATAGGTGACGTGCAGTTTGCTCCGCTGGACCGGATCAGAAGTCATGGAAAGTGTCAGATCTTCCCGTGCCACTTTCCAGACATAGAGTGGGTTGCCTGGCAGACTTTGCGCCGATGCGGTGTCAATCGACGCAAGCAGAACCGTAACTGCCAGTGCGCCGACCAGGACACGTTGAACGGCAGCCTTGCGCAGCGGTTTGAACAAATTGCGCCGGGCATGCCGACGTGCGAGCATCTGATCGGCAAGTGCGGCAAACTCCTGCGCCCCGGTCGCCAGCCAGCGTTCCATTTCAGGCGGCAGCGGTTGCGTCATCTCTGCACGTACCATCCCCGCAACGCGCAATAGCGGTTCAAGCTCAACCGCCAGATGCGGGTACAGACTCAGGCACTCATCAATGTCTGCGCCGCGTAACAGGCGATTAAGGGCGATGTCAAGCGCCTCTATGAGACCTATCTGCTGTTGGTTGTGACGGATCATTGCTTTCCGCACCGGGCGACTATCAGGCAATATCGGCGCTACCCAGCGCCTTGGACATCAGTTGTTCGCCCGATTCCTGTTCAAGTATTTGCTGAAGCGCCTGAATTGCGCGATGTTGGAGCGCCTTGACTGCGCCCTCCGTCTTCCCAATCGTCGCTGCGATTTCCTGATTCGTCATATCGCCAAAGAACTTCATCATCAGCACGTGTTGCTGTTCGACCGTCAACTGAGCAATGGCGTGCTGCAACGACAGACGCTCAAACAGTGATGCCACTGCGTCCTGCCCATGTGGATCGGTCACTTCGGCCGTATCGTCGAGTGACGATGCTGCAATCTGCCGTCGCCGCGCCTGACCGACCAGCACATTCCCGGCTATCGTATACAACCACCCCAAAAACAGTTTTTCTCCGCGATACTGTAACCCGCCAATCCCTTTGATGACGCGAATAAACACTTCCTGGGTTAGATCCTGCGCCAGTTCCGGCTCGCGTGTGCGCACATACATGTAGCGCAGGATAAATTTTGCATACCGTGTATACAACTCACCGAACGCTGCTGCATCGCCCGCCTGAGCGCGGGCAATGAGAGATGGCAGTTCAGCGTTTGTATCAGCAACCATATTCCTGGATCACACGGTAGTTCTCGCCGGTGGTAAGAACAGGTTGCCTATTCAATACCAACGCGACGAAGCAGCTGGAAGTTACGCGCATACATCCGGTGTAATAACGAAAATTTCATCTTTGTAGTAATGCGCACTTCCTATTATAGTCGAACCGCAGGCGGGAAGAAAGGCATCAGTTCGTAAAGGTTTGGTCAAAGTATGCACCAGACATGGGTGTACTCTACTACTGTGCGTCTCACTGATCCTGCTGAGAGCGCAAGTATGGCGTTTGACCAGGATATACAATTGCAACTGACTCAATAGCGTTGATCACGCTTGCCGCGACAGGGCAGGTATACTATACTGGTGCGGGGAAAAGACAAAACGCGCGGCAGCAGTCGCGCATGCAGCGTCATCCATGAAAATTGCGATTATCGGTCTTGCCAACAGCGGTAAAACGACAGTCTTCAACGCGCTGACCGGTGGCTCAGCAGAAACGACAGTCTACAGTTCCGGTCAGTTGACTCCGAACCTGGCGACTGTCAGGGTTCCTGACCCGCGCCTTGAGGTTCTGGCGCGCATGTTCAATCCGAAGAAAGTAACCTACGCCGATGTGCAGTACATCGACATTGGTGGGTTAGGAAGCGGTGCGCGGGAAAGCGGCGGATTGCCTCCAGTGGTACTCAACTATATCAGTGGCGCTGATGCGTTGCTCCATGTCGTGCGTGCGTTTCAGGACGACCGGGTGCCACATCCGAATGGCAGCGTCGATGTGCAACGCGACATCGAAGCGGTTGATCTGGAACTCGCTTTTTCCGATCTGGCGATCATCGAGCGCCGCCTGGCACGTTTGAACGCCGAGATTGGCAAGATGGCGGCAAAAGAGCGCGAGAATCGTCTGATTGAACGCGATGCGCTGGTACGTATTCAATCCGCGCTGGAGAGCGGTATACCCATCCGCGACATCGATCTGAGCAGCGAAGAAGAACGTCTGCTGCGCGGGTATCAGTTCCTCACCGCCAAGCCGTTGCTCCTCGCGATCAATATCGGCGAAGATCAACTGACGAGTCCTCCGACGATCCGCTACGATCATCGCCGTAGCGGGGTAGCAACGCTCTGCGGTAAAATCGAGGCTGAACTTGCACAACTTGACGATGATGAAGCCCGCGCGTTTATGGACGATCTTGGCATCACCGAATCAGCGCGCAACCGGGTAATCGAACTCTCCTACAAACTGCTTGGTCTCATTAGTTTCCTCACTGCCGGTCCTGATGAAGTGCGCGCCTGGACAATCCGCCGCGGTACACCAGCAGTTGAAGCGGCTGGCGTTATTCATTCCGATATTCAGCGCGGCTTCATCCGCGCTGAAGTCGTTGCTTATGATGACCTGGTGCGCGCTGGCAGCATGGCAGAAGCCCGAAAGCACGGTTATGTACGCATGGAAGGGAAGCAGTATATTGTGCAGGATGGCGATGTGTGTCATTTTCTGTTCAACATCTGACGTATGTTCCGACGACCATGGCGCCTGCGCAGCGCTGAGCTGCGCCTCTTACTGATCGCACTGATCTTCTTCGCCACTGGCTACACCCTGGTCGTCCTGGCAGTGGACACAACCGATCCAGCTGCGACGATCTCGTTGCACCGCATCGCTGATATTCTCTGGCCCTCGGTATTGCCCTTTCTAATCTTTCTGGTGATGTCGCTCGGCTTGAGCTGGCGGCTGCCCAACGCCGATCAGATGGTGCTGCCGCTGGTGGCGTTGCTCACCGGTTTGGGGTTAATGCTCATCGCGCGCCTTGAACCCGATCTGCTCTCGATCATGTGCCAGCAGCGCGATGGAACGCTCGCTCCATGCTTTGCTGGCATCGATGATCGCCAGGCGCTGTGGGTTCTGCTGGGCATTGTCGTCTGCTCAACGATCCTGTTCGTCCCGTGGGACGATCTCCTCCGACGGTATCAGCGCACGTCGTTGATCGACTGGCTCGACCATCACCGGTATGCCTGGTTGACGATCGGCGTGGCGCTTATTCTGGCGACGTTTCTCTTCGGCGTCGATCCTAACAACAGCGGCGTGCGCGCCTGGTTCAACTTCGGCTTCTTCCTGTTCCAACCTTCCGAACTTCTGAAGATCATCCTGGTCATTTTTCTGGCGTCGTACCTGAATGAGCGCCGGGAAGTCGTTGCCGCCGGGTACCGTATAGGTTTGCTGCCATTGCCACCACTCCCGTATCTTGCGCCACTGATCGCCATGTGGGGACTGGCGATGGGATTGATCATCGCTCAACGCGATCTTGGGGCGGCATTGCTGTTGTTCAGTGTGTTTCTGGCGATGCTGTATGTTGCAACGGGGCGCGGATGGTACGTAATTGCCGGGTTGTGCGCCTTCGGTGCCGGTTCGTATGTGCTGTACAATGTTGTGGCAGTGGTAAAAACCAGAGTGTCGATCTGGCTCGACCCGTGGTCAACCGCTCAGGGGAGTGGGTATCAGGTTGTCCAGGCAATCTATGCACTGGCGTCCGGCGGCGTTTTTGGCACGGGGATCGGTCAGGGGCTGCCGACCGTAATTCCGGCAGTGCATACCGATTTTATTTTTACAGCGCTGGGTGAAGAGATGGGTCTCGCTGGCAGCCTGGGGGTGCTGATCGCCTACCTGCTCCTCATCTTTCGCGGCTACCAGATTGCAGCGCGCATTCCCGGTCGGTTCCGCGGCTTTGAACAACTCCTCGCCGTTGGATTGACCACCATTATCGCGATGCAGACCTTCATTATCATTGGCGGCAATCTGCGGACAATTCCGCTCACCGGGATTACGCTGCCGTTCATCTCGTATGGCGGTTCATCGGTAGTTATAAACTTTCTGATCGTCGGGTTACTGCTACGTATCTCTGCTGATGCTCCTACCCTCGCGGTAGAACAACAGTGAAGGCACTTCCGGCGTTGACGGCGCTGCGCACACTTATCTGACCACCGTGCGCCTCGATGACATGCCTGGCAATGGCCAGCCCCAATCCGACGCCAGCGTATGGACGCGCCAGCGTATCGTCGATCTGATAAAACGGCAAGAAAATCTTTTCGTGCGCTTCCGCCGGGATGCCGATCCCGGTATCCTCTACCCGCACCAGCACCCGCGATGGTTCATCAACTACTGTGACGGAAATGCGACCCGGTGCTGGAGTAAACTTCACGGCGTTGTCGATCAGAGCGCGCAATGCCTGCCCGATACCGATCGGGTCACCCATATACATGGCGGTTGGCTGGATCGACGATGTCAGTTCGAGGTGCGCAGCATGCGCCAGCGGCTGCATCTCGGCAATAATTTCACGCACCACGTCGTGGATCATCATAGGCACACGGCGAATCTCATTTGAACGTACCTCTTGCAGGTAGAGCAGATTGTTCAGGATGCGTGAGAGAGTACGCGCATTGCGCGCGATAACCTCAATCGCCTGACTCTGCACGTCGGTGAGTGGTCCAAACGCACGTCGCTCGAACAGTTCCAGGTAGCCCAAAATCGCCGTGAGCGGTGTGCGCAACTCATGGGAGAGAGTGGCAAGAAAGGTGCTCTTCAGACGGTCGAGTTCCTGAAGTTCTGCGTTGCGCGCACTCAACTCACGCACCTGCTGCTCAAGTCGTTCGACCAGGCGAGCATTGTACTCGCGCAGCATGGTCATTTCGACGCCTTTGGGGAGCGGTTCGCGCTTCCCGCCGAGAAATTCGGCAATCTGATCGGGGAGCATGCGCGGATCGATTGGCTTGAGAATGAATCCGTCACATCCGGCGGTCAGCGCACGTTCGCGGGTTCCGGGACGGGCATCGGCAGTGATAGCGATAATTGGCGTTGCGCGCAGGTGCGGCAGGCTGCGCAGACGGGTCGTCGTTTCATACCCGTCCATCCCTGCAATATTGATGTCGACCAGGATGAGCGCCGGTTGACTCTCGCGCGCCAATGCAATGCCTGACGGTCCGTCTTCGCATATCCACAGCGTATATCCGCGCGCCTCTAGAATGCGCCGTACCAGCAACTGATTATCGTGGTTGTCTTCGATGTACAGAATGGTCGTTGAATCGCTCATTGGTCGATGAGTGACGTTTGCACTTCAACATGCCTGACACCTGAGGCATCCGCAGGTTCCTCGCTACCTTTCAGTCGACCATTGCGTTTCACGAACGTGCATGGAAGAATGAACGTGAAGACACTTCCCTTGCCTGGTTCGCTCTCTGCCCAGATACGTCCACCGTGCGCTTCGATCAGGCGCCGACTGATCGCCAGACCCAATCCACTGCCGTGCTGTCGATCGCCGGAACGCACCTGATGAAACGCCTCGAAGATACGCGCCAGATCTTCTGGCGCAATACCAATGCCGGTATCGCGAACACTGACAGCGATGTAGGGATACAGGCGCTGTCCATTGCGCACAATCGCTGCATCTGCGCCTTTAGTTCCAGGATGTGTGTCAGGCGCTACCACACACCGTGCGCTGATACTAATACTTCCCTGCTTCGTAAACTTGACCGCGTTGGACAACAGGTTCAGCAACACCTGACGAATTCTGGCAGCGTCAGCATACGCATACGGCAGGCGTTCGGGCAACGACAGGTTGAGCGCAATCGGGCGGTTGTGCAGCAATCCCTGCACTGTTTCGGTCGCCTCAACAATCAGGGCACGCATGTCAACCGGTGCCAGTTCCAGTTCGATCTTACCCGCCTCGATACGCGCTAGATCAAGGAGATCGTCAATCAGGTGCAGCAGGAAGCGACCATTCCGGTTAATGATCCTCAAATCCTCGCGTTGCAGCGGCGTGACGGGACCATCGATCTCATCGAGCATGACAGTCGAAAACCCGATGATGGCATTGAGCGGCGTGCGCAGTTCGTGCGAAACTGCCGCCAGGAACTGCCCTTTCAGCCGATCCGCTTCCTGAGCGCGCGCCAGGGCGGCGCGCAACTCGGCGGTACGCTGCGCGACCTGGCGTTCGAGATCGGCGTAAAGCATCGTATTCTCGAGCGCCAGACCGGACATACCGGCATAGGTCATCAACTGTGCAGCGTCACGCGCCGTCGGTGTGCGTCCTGGCTCATCGAAGGCGGCTGCCAGCAGCCCAATCACACGCTTCTCGTGCCCAAACAGCGGCGCCTGCACCGATGCGCCCCATAGTGCCTGATCGGACGGTTCGCCAATGATCACCGCCTGTCCGCTGCGGACCACATCCGCCGCCACAGAGTCGCTATCGAGCGAGATCGGCGCCGCATCCGCCAGAAGCCGTGCAACCTGATCGGCGTCACCCTCGCCGACCCACGCGCTCACCGGGCGTAGCGTGCGCTGTTCAATCAGGTACAGAACAGCGCGATCGAAATCCAGACATTCACACACCCCGCGTGGGATAGCATCAAGTTGTTCACGTACCGATGCAATCGTGCGAAAGCGGTTGGACATATCGTTCAGCGCTGCCAGTTGACGCAGGTTCAGCTCCAGTTCGCCGATCTTCTGGCGCAGGGCGTCGGTCATCGTGTTGAATGAATGACCGACATCGGCAATTTCTGGAGCGCCCTCTTCCGGCACGCGATAGGTGAGGTCACCGGCAGCGACCCGCTGCGCCGCCGCCTGCAACTCACGCAACGGGCGCGTCAGGATCAGCGCCGCTGGCATGCTAAGCACTGCCACCATAACAACACTCAGCACAATCACCGCAACGATTTGACCACTCAGCGTCTCCTGCCGCCGGGTGATCGCTTCACTAACCTGCTGAACGAACCCAGTGACTTCGGTAACCGGGATGACGATCCCAACACTCCAGCCTGCACTGGCAATCGGCGCGAATGCCAGATATACTTCTTCATCCTGCAACATCATTCGCACGACGCCCTGATCCGCGCGGGTCATGCGTGCAGCAGCGTCGCGCAACTGCGGATTGGGATCGTTCAACAGATTGTCGGTCGTAACCGGTTGATCCCACTGTCCCTGCTGATTTAGCAGATTGTTGTGGAGTAGCACATCGCCACGCTGGTTGATCAAAAATGCCGAACCGCCCGGCGGAATATCAATCGAAAGAATATCCTGCTGGATCGTCTCCAACAGCACATCGAAGCCAACGACACCGATGAAAGCGCCTCGTTCATCGTAGATCGGCGCAGCACAGGTGGTTGTCAGTTTCTTGGTATTGGCATCGACATATGTATCGACCCACACGGTTCTGCCAGCATCACGGGCAGCGATATACCAGCTGCGTTTGCGCGGATCAAAAGGCTTGATTGCATCGAGCACATCGATAATATCGTGGTCGAAAGCAAGCACTCCGCCATCCTCAAACGCGACATACCCCAGGCTCACCATGCCATCCCGCCCGACCGAAGCACGCAGGAGCGGGATGTACTGACGGGCAAGCGCCACTGTTGCAGCATGGGAACGCAACGCAGCTGGCGTGGGACCATCCGGCGCAATCCAGACACGCTCTGATACGACGGTTGAATCGGAGAAGTTTCCCGGTCGGTACGTGACAATAGTTTCGACCTGATGATAGATGCGGTCGAGTTTCGCATTGTAGAGGTTGGCTTTATCAGTTACCCATCGCGCAAGATCGCTTTCAGTCTGCTCACGCAGCGCCTCGGATGCGGTTTGTGCCGCGATACTGCGGGCGCGATCAAGCGTAGAAAGGCTGAGCGCACTCACGAGGAGCAGCGGTGCCAATGCCAGCACAAGCGCCACCAGGATAATCCTGGTGCGTACTGTCAGATGCCACGACCGACGAGATGTCATGATGATTGAATGCTCACAGATTGTGGGTGATCTCCCAAAACACGGCATTCGATGCGTCAATAGTACCACATCTTGCCTCCAACGCTCTAGGAGGAAGATGAACATTGCCTTACAGCATCGGGTTGCATCACTCGCCAGTTATCAGTATACTGCCCGTGGTTTATGTCGGATTGAGGGTGGTATGGAGTACGCACTTGATCGCTTCGTTCGCGAAGCGCACGCTGTTGTTGCCAGCGCCAATCTGGTCGACGAACACCTGATCGAACTCGTCACGCCTAAGCCCAACATCCCGGCTGATCTGGCGTTTCCGACGTTCCGTGCCGCAAAAGAGGTGGGGATCGCTCCGCCGCAACTGGCGCAGCGCATCGTTGAAAAGGCGCAGATTCCTGCTGGCTCGCTCATTGGATCGGTTGTGGCGACCGGTCCGTTTGTCAATTTCAGTCTCAGCGCTCCAGGTCTGGCAGCAGCGGTTCTCGACGAGGTCGAGCGCCTTGGTGAGCGGTACGGCAGCGACGATCAGGGCACTGGGAAAACGATTGTCATCGATTACTCGTCACCGAACGTTGCAAAAACCATGCACGTCGGGCACATTCGTTCGACGATTATCGGGCAATCGCTGTACCATATCTTCAACTTCCTCGGGTACCACGTCATCGGCGATAACCATCTAGGCGATTGGGGAAAACAGTTCGGCATGAATATCGCCGCAATTGTGCGGTGGGGCAAACCGGAGGGTGATGACGAAGACGCGATTGCTGCACTTGACAAACTGTATGCGCGCTACAGTGCGCTCGTCAAAGAGGATGAGGCACTGCGCGCAGAAGCAGCGCGGTGGGCAAAGCGCCTCGAACAGAACGACCCGGAGGCGCTGGCGAAACGTGAATGGATCGCCGAATTGCAGGCGCGCGCAGCGCAACCGAACCATGACGACGAAGCCCGCGCCTGGTCGCTCAAACTCGAACAGGGTGATCCGCTGGCGCGCGAGTTGTGGCAATGGATGGTCGATCTAACCATCAAAGCCAACCAGCGCAACTATGATCGTCTGGGAGTGCGGTTCGATTACGTCCTGGGTGAAAGTTTCTACGCGCCGATGCTGGATGCGTTAATCGAGGAAGCTATCGAGAAGGGCGTCGCCTATCGTGATGAGGATGGCGCAGTAGTGGTCGATGAACTGGCGCCGGGGTTGCCAACGTTCCTGCTGCAACGCAGCGACAGCGGCACACTCTACCACACGCGCGATCTGGCATGCATCGTTTACCGCGAGCGTGAGTTTCGTCCGGTGAAGATCATCTATGTAGTCGATACCCGTCAGGAACTCCACTTTCGTCAACTGTTCGCACTGGCGCGCGCGATGGGATACGCCCGAGATATTGAACTGATCCACGTCAAGTTTGGAACGATCTTCGATCAGCAGGGTCGCCCACTCTCGACTCGCGCTGGCAACATAGTGTACCTTGCGGACTTGCTCGACGAAGCGCATGCCCGTGCGCGCGCTGTTGTTGACCAGGCGAGCCCTGACCTGTCGGACGAGGAAAAAGAGGCGATCGCTGAAGCAGTCGGTATCGGTGCGGTGATCTACAACGACCTGTATCAGGATCCGCGCCGCGACATCCGGCTCGATTGGGAGCGTATGCTGGCAATCGAAGGAAACAGTGCGCCCTACATCCAGTATATGCATGCACGTTGCTGCTCGATCCTGCGCAAAGCGGCAGAGGAAGGCGTTGTTGCTAGGCATGGCGATGCTACGATCCTGACCCATCCCTCAGAAACGGCGGTGATCAAGCAACTGGCAAAACTTCCCGGTGCAGTCCGTGAAGCAGGTGAACGGTATGCACCGTTCGTCATCGCCGAATGGTGTTATGAGACGGCGCGGGCACTGTCGGCGTTCTACCGCGATTGTTCCGTCCTCAGGGCGGAGACGCCTGCCCTGCGCGCTGCACGTTTGCGCCTGGTTGCAGCGACAGCGCAAGGGTTGCGGAATGGTCTGGCGCTCCTTGGCATCAAGGCGCCTGAGCGCATGTAAACGGAGAACCATGACACCTGGACTGAACCGCTTCACTGCAGTAATCTTTGATATGGACGGCGTGTTGTACCGCGGGTCACGGGCGCTGCCAGGAGTGAACGATCTGCTGGCGCTGTTCGATGCGCGCGGCGTGACTTATGCCTGCTGCACTAACAACGCTACAATGACTCCTGCTCAGTACGAAACCAAACTCGCAACAATGGGGATCCGTATGCCTGCTTCGCGCATCGTCACGTCATCAGTGGCGACGCGACGCTGGCTCGAAACGCAGGCGCCACGTGGCACAGGCGTGTTTGTGATCGGTATGGATGGTCTGCGCAGCGCGCTCTTCGATGATGGATACTTCGTGGAAGATGATGAACATCCAGCATTCGTCGTGGTCGGCATGGACTCTGAAGTGACCTATCGCCGCCTGCGCAAAGCGTGCCTGCTCATTCGCGCTGGTGCGCGTTTCATTGGCACAAATCCCGATACAACGTTCCCAGCAGAGGACGGGATCGTGCCAGGATGCGGCGCGTTACTGGCGCTCCTGCGTGTCAGCACTGAAACCGAACCGTTCATCATCGGCAAGCCTGGACCCATCATGTTCCGCACTGCTATCGAGATTCTGGGGGCGGACGCCACGCGCACCCTGACTATCGGCGACCGGCTCGACACCGACATCGCTGGCGCCCGGACTGCGGGGCTTGCCAGCGCGCTGGTGTTGACCGGTGTCACAACGCCCACGATGCTGGAACAGAGTGCCATTCAACCGGATTTTGTCTTCCGTGATCTAGTCGAACTGCGCCAAGCATGGGAAGGCGCATAAACGCAGCCCGATGCTGACAGGCGTTATTGGTGCGGCGAACCAGACATCGCTGCATTGGGATGCAGTGCCATGCCGTTAGAATGGTTCGATTCCTGCCTCTGCCAGTTCATCGACAAACCGCTCGACATCGCGGTTGTTTTTTAATGTCTCGATTTTGCGCAACAGTGCCTGTCGATCAACCCCCTCGGCGATCACCGCACGTGCCACGTACTGGCGAAGGTATGATCGCAGCAACCGCAGATCCTCCGGCGATAGCCGCTTGCCACTGAAATAGCGCTCGACAGCACCCGACAGTTTGCCAGTCTGCTCGGTCATCCAGAAGTGCGGCGGTTGCGGCGTCGGAAACGGATAAGGATAATCGGGATTGGGCACATAGATCAGATCATCGATCTGCTCAGCAGAATCAGGCATATGCTCTGCTCCTGATCATCAAAGACCTCAAATGCGCAAAGGGTGAGGCGCGTTGCAGAAAGAACGGCTTTGGAGTATGATACCAGGGAAAGCAAACTGTTAGCAAAGCATGAAAGGGGGTGGGCAATCGTCCAGCACGGCAGATCGAGCGTAAAAAAGAAGAACTGTCGTGGTCATAGAAGGTATTGACGTTCGCTGAAGTCCACCGGCGCGCATTGATCGTGTTGGCGCGGGGACAGGCAAATAAAAACAGAGTATCAGAATTTCTCGCCTGGAGTGTTCTTTATGTCGCAAAATGGGAATGGTTCGTCAGGAGGAATGCGGTGGTTTCGAGCAGATTTACACATTCATACTCCTGCTTCAGAAGACTATGCAGAACCAGAAGTCACATTTCTCGACATTCTGCAGGAGGCCGAACGACGAGGTCTCGATATCATCGCATTTACCGATCACAACACAGTTCATGGATATGAATTGATGCGTCAGGAGATCGAGTTTCTCCAGATGCTTGAACGACAGCAACGCATTACGGAGGAGGAACAGGTTCGTCTCAACGAGTACCGACGTTTACTGGCACGTATTACAGTTCTGCCGGGGTTTGAATTCACATCGCACTACGGTGCGCACATTCTGGGGATCTTTGCTCCTGACCGCCCGATTAGCCTGATCGAGGCGACACTATTGCAACTCGGCGTGCCGCCAGATCTGCTCAAAAAGGGCACCTGTTCGATTGCCGATACACGGCATGTGACCGACGCCTACGAGATCATCAATCGCGCTGGCGGCATTGTGATTGCTCCCCACGCGAACGGACCAAACGGGGTCATTACCGAAACGCTGCGGATGGGCACCAGTGGTCAGGCGCGAGTTGCGGCAACGCAGCATCCGGCGCTCCATGCGCTCGAATTCATCAACTTCTACACCGACCACGAGAAGTTTACGTCACCAACGTTCTACAACGGTAAGACAGAGCATTATGAGCGTCGTATGTTCTGCATCCAGGGTTCGGATGCGCACCGACTGCGGCGGGTGAATGCTAGTGAGGGGAATGGCTGGCATCGCCATGGCATTGGCGACCGGTATGTTGAGTTTCTCCTGCCAGCGCCGACGTTCCAGGCATTGAAGGAACTGTTTAGTTCGCAGGATTTTGATCGCGTACGCGTTCCCAAGCGCGATCAGAAACAATGGGAGATAGATACGCTCCGCTTCGGTGCCCAGACCGATCGGCAGGTGTTGCGTCCTGAAACCGATGTCGAGACGCTCTGGCAGGACATCGCGGCGCTGGCGAACGTTGGTGGCGGAATACTGATTGTCGGCGGCGTAGGCACCGAACTGACCGGCGTCGAGCATCCCGACCAGTTGAGCGAAACGTTGCGGCGCAGCGTGCAGGAAAACCTGACCCCTCAGCCATACCTGATATTCGAACTGATCGCGTATGAAGGGCACGATCTGCTGCGCGTCGAAGTGCGTGCCACTGAGTCACCGCCGTATGTTGGGCGCAATGGTGTCATCTATACCCGGCAGGAAGGCAAGACGGTGATAGCCGATCGCGCCGAGATCATTCAACTCTGCCGTCGCGCATTAGCGGAGGGTGCTGCCACGCCGCTCGACGATGGGCAGGGACTGGATCTGCCGCGCAGCGGTGTCGAGATCGTCGATGCGCAGAAGCGAGCTGGCGTCTGGTTATACGAAGTGCGCGACCTGCGCACCACCTCGGGTGTCACGCGCGATCATGCGCAGGGACTGTGGGCATATGCTATTAGTCGGTATGAAGATGTGCGCGAGGGACGGATCGACCTGCAAAGCCAGGTGAAGTGGAAGGGGCGTTTGGGATTGTGGCGCGCCTATCGCCAGGGAAATCGTACCAAGTATGACCTGGTGCACCGTGATGCCAATGGCGTCATCGACCACATCTTTTTTGGCGTCTCGGATTGGGGGTTGAGTCCTGCCTGGCAGGCTTTGATCAGTGATCGCGCTGGAGATGAGATCGAACACGAGCCGCGTTCATTCGGCGATGATACAACGCCTGGCGATCTGGATCAGTTTGAAGAGCCAGGTAACAATGAGGCGCCCTGGGGCGACCGACGACCACGCTGGCGTGGACGCGGCGGAGTCTGGCGCATCGGACGAGATGCACAGGGCAATGTCTATTTCGATCTGATGATGCGCAGCAAAGAGGGGGACGAGATCAAGGAATATCCCGGCGTACCCCGCGAGAAATTGACCGAAGCGTGGATGAACCTGATCCGCGTGCCACGTCCACGCACTGGCATTGAGGTTGTCGAAATCATCGTTGATGAGCATGGCGAGCATCGCTTCGTCTTCCGCAATCTGCGCACTGGCGAACTGAGCAATGCTCCCTGGCGTCTCCAGGATATCGAGGAGGGAACGGTGCGGCAGTATGCCGCACGCATGGCGTTGCAGGACATGCCGCTCGATGAGAGCAAAGTGCGCTGGTGGGGCAATCTGGGGTATATGCGCCCGATGCGCAAGCAGGTTGATCTGGTCTACCGTGATGAGAACGGCATCGACCATATCTACTACGCTGCGCGGCGTGATGAATTGTCGGGTGAGTGGCGCGAACTCCTCGAAGAGTATGGCGACTTGTAGGGATTCGGTGATCAACATAACGAATGGCTGACGTTCTGGACACGTCAATAAAATACACCAGGCTGGTTTCCCTCGTGCTGATTGCGCTGCTGGCGCCAGTTGCACAGCACAGTGCAGCGGCAGAATCTTCCATTCTGCCTGCTCTGGTCTATCCGTCGTCGGGGCAGGCAGGAACACGCTTCGATTTTCTGGCAGACGGTTTCCAGAGCGGTGAACGGATCGATATCTGGATCAATACACCCGACGGTCGCGCTGTGGCTGCGCATCCCGACAGCGAACTGCAACGGCGCGTCGCGCGCGACGGTCGTGCTGCCTGGAGCTGGACGGCGCCCAGAGATGCACAGCCGGGGAACTGGTCGCTGGTGGCACGCGGTCAGCACAGCGGTGTTGTGCGTGTCGGGGTGTTCACCATTCTTCCCCCGCCAGCGCCAGCTGCGCAGGATGCTGGTGTACATCCATCCGTCGGACGCCCTGGTGCACGATTCGTCTTTTTTGCCACCGGTTTCGCGCCCGATGACCCGATCGCCTTCTACCTGATCGATCCCGACGGGACGGAGACGACAGTTGCGGTCGAACAACCGCGGATCTTCAACGGGCGCGTCGATTGGGCGTGGACTGTGCGGGATAATGCCGCTCCCGGTGTCTGGCGCTTCCGCGTTGTTGGCGGGAACAGCCGATTCGAGCAGACGCTGGCATTCGTGGTCGAACGACCGGTGGCCACAGTGGGGGTCAATCCGGGACGTGGACGGGCAGGTTCGCTCTTCCAGTTCTTTGCGGACGGCTTGCAGGGGCGGGAAGGGGTCATTTTCTGGGTCAACCGCCCCGATGGGCGTGCCGAAAAGGCAACTGCCGAACGTGCTGCCGTCAACGATGGGCGGGTGTACTGGTCGTGGATCGCACCCGACGATGCCCCACCCGGTCAGTGGTCGATGGTAGTGCGCGGCGTAAACAGTGGCATTGAGCGGGTAGTGCTGTTCGAGATACGTTGAATATGAGCGACATTGACCTGGCGCGATGGCTCTACGAAGGCGCACTGGCGCTAAGCGAAGGACGACGCGAAGAGGCACGCCGCCTGCTCATGCAGGTCATCGAGCATGACGAGCGGAATGAGCAGGCATGGCTCTGGTTGAGCGGGGCAGTGGATGACCCGGCGGATCAGCAGATTGCGCTGGAGAATGTGCTGGCGATTAACCCGCACAACGCTGCTGCGCAGGCAGGTCTGGCGTGGTTGCGCGACCAGGGTTACTGTGCTTCTGTGTCCGAGCCGATACCTGCCGCGCCCACCACGTCACGAGACCGATTGGGTCCGTGGATTCCGCCACCACCGTATGACGAGAATGATGTCGTCGAAATCACGTGCTGGCAATGCCAGGCGACCCTCTACAGCGTCGCACCGTTCTGCTGGCAATGCAACACGCCGGTACACTCGTGCAACAACTGCGTGTTCCGCGATGACCCTCGGTGTAAACCATTGCAGGGGCTAACCAATCCCCTGGCGTGGGCGTCGGTCAACGAGTGCCCGTGGTGGCGACCTGCGCCGCAGCGTTAATCGCGGCAGCATCTTCCCATCCTACCCAGAAATTGTTGCGTTGCACATACCCGGCAACCCGTACACGAATGTTGGGGAGATGTACCTGATCCGCCTCGTTGACCAGCACGATATTCGGGCGCGTTTTAAAATGCCGCATATAGGCAGCAACCGCCTCTTCGATTTTCTGCGCAACCGGTTTCTTGTTATTGTCATCGAACCACATCATGTACATGACCATGCCTCCACAATATGTCTGCTAGCGACTGGCACATTCTGATTACACTGGGTCGGAGCACAGCACCAGTATACGAGAACATGTGTTCGATGTCAAGTTGCCAGAGTGCAGTAAGTGTACATCCCTCCTGCAAGTGAGAGCATCTTGCCCTCGTAGACGCGATGAGGGTGGGAAGCCCTTGCTCTTAGCGCGAGTGTTACCTCAGGTGTGCATAGCTACAGAGTGCAGCCGCCGCTGCAACCCTCTTGTTTCTCCTTGACAAATCCTCGATCTTTCCATATCATGCACATAATAGTGTCAATATAACAATAACAGTCTAGGGATACAGGCAATGAGTATCTTCGATAACCGTCGCCTCACGAACGAGACGTTCAAACTCGATGCCGAACGGATGCGGACTGGCTGGTATTCCGACAAGTACTTTGAGAACATTGTCGGCATGCTGAGCACGCTGGCGAAGCGCGGCTACCGTTTCGGCGGCGTCTCGCCTCGGCTGGCGAACGCTGGCATTCCGCTCCACGATGTCGATATCGGCAACATCGAGGTCGAAATGCAATGGTTCACCCGTCGTCGTCCCTTTTCCGTTGTTGCAGGGGTCGATAAGGCGCTTGCGATGCTGCAACTCTGCACCGGCTACTTCGACGACCAGGGCAACTTTATCAACACCTATGACCATCTCGAAGTTGACGCCGTCCACGATGGTGTGATCGTGCGCTACGACGGCGATCCGCTGAACGTTCAGCCGGTGCTACGTGTGCGCGGTCGATACCGGGATTTTGCGCTCCTGGAGACACCGACCCTCGGAACGCTTACCCGCGCCACACGGATTGCCACAAATGTTTACAATGTGCTGGTAGCTGCGCGTGGCAAGCCAGTGCTCTTCTTTCCGGCACGCTTCGACGCCCACGAGGTGCAGGCAGCCGATGGCTATGCCTACAACATTGCGGTCCAGCGCTTTAATCTCGACTACGGCAAAGCGCTGGGCGCCTTCATCTCGACCGACGCACAGGGCGACTGGTGGGGCGGCTTCGGCGGCGGCACGATCGCTCACGCCGCAATTGCGGCATTTCTCGGCGACACAGTCGAGTGCATGCTGGCATTTGCCGAAACACGCCCGATCGAGATACCGCGAATTGCGCTAATCGATTTCGATAACGACTGCATTGGCACGACACTAGCGGTAATGGATGCCATGTTCCAGCGATACCGCGAACTGATGGACAGCGGTCAGACCACGGAGGCACGGCGCTACAAACTGTTTGGCGTGCGCCCCGACACCAGCGACAAACTGCGCGATGTGAGCGTGCCGCCGCTCGGTAATCGCAAACTGGATATGGGAGTGACGCCGCGCTTGGTCTTCTACCTGCGTCAGGCGATTGATGACGCCTGGAAACGCTGGACGCTGCCGCCAGAGTGGGTGCAACCGGCGCAACAGTGGTGCCGTGACGTGAAAATTGTTGCAACGGGCGGTTTCAGTCCGAAGAAGATCCGGCGTTTCGAGGAACTTGGAGTGCCGGTAGACATTTACGGCGTAGGATCGTCGCTCTTCTCCAACAGCGATGAAGAGGGCACGAACAACGATTTTACTGCCGATGTAGTACGGGTGAAGATCGGCGGCACCTGGTACGACATGGCGAAGGTCGGGCGGCGCGCCTGCGACAATCCGGACCTGCAGCGTGTTCAGACGCCTCAACGCTGAGCTTTGACTGTTGCGCGCCCGTCAGCGATGGTTTCGTGCGGAACATTTGTTGGTTGCGCGCCTGCCATGAGCAGTCCCAGCTCTTCGCGCGTAGCGCTGGCTGCAGGCAAGGTTGCTACGATCTTCCCGTGGTACATTACGGCAATCCGATCAGAGAGCGCCATAATTTCATCGAGTTCCGCCGATACGAGCAGCACGGCGGCACCCTGATCGCGTTCGGCGACAATCCGCTGGTGAATGAACTCAATGGAACCGACATCGATACCGCGGGTGGGCTGGGCGGCAATCAGCAGACGCCCCTCGCGCGAAAGTTCGCGCGCAATAATGACCTTTTGCTTGTTGCCGCCAGAGAGCGCCGATACTGGCGTCAATGGACCAGGTGTGCGCACGTCGTAGCGTTCGATCAACCGGCTAGCATGGTTGAGGATCGCGCGATCATTGCGCACGATGCCGCGCGCGAACGGCGGTGTATAGTACGTGTTGAGCACCAGATTGTCGGCGACGCTGTAGGTCAGCACCAGCCCATCTTCCTGGCGATCCTCCGGAACGTGGGCGCACCCGGTTTCGCTAATGCGACGAGGTGACGCATTTGTTACATCGCGCCCATTGATCAGCACCCGTCCTGAGTGCACTGGACGCAAGCCGGTGATTGCTTCGACCAGTTCGGTCTGACCATTTCCCTGGACGCCCGCAATCCCCAGGATTTCACCGGCATGCACCTCGAGCGAAACCTCGTTGACCACCCGCTGCCCTCGATCATCGAGGACGGTCACGCGATCGAGGGTCAGTACCGGCGTGCCGGGATGCGCTTCCCCTTTCTCGACTTCCATCATAACGCTGCGACCCACCATCATTTCCGCTAGGCTGCGTTCGGTAGCTTCACGCGGCGTTGTCTCACCAACGACCCGCCCACGTCGGAGCACCATAATCCGGTCGGCAATTGCAAGCACTTCCTTCAACTTGTGGGAAATGAAAATAACCGACGCACCACGCGCCGTGAGCGAACGAATGATTGTGAAGAGTTCCTCAGTTTCCTGCGGCGTCAGCACTGCCGTCGGCTCATCGAGGATCAGAATATCGGCTTTGCGGTAGAGCGCTTTGATAATCTCGACCCGTTGCTGCTGACCAACCGAGAGATCTTTCACATACGCATCGGGATCGACATCGAGATTGTACTGGCGCGACAGTTCGCGGATCTGCCGACGGGCGGCGTTGAGGTCGAGGAAAGGACCGTTGCGGGTTTCTGCGCCGAGGATGATATTTTCGGCAACGGTAAAGACCGGCACGAGCATAAAGTGCTGATGAACCATGCCGATTCCGTGCCTGATCGAGTCGCTCGGTCCGCTGATCCGCACTGGTTCGCCACGGATCAACACCTCGCCTGAGTCCTGATGGTACAGGCCATAGAGGATGTTCATTAGCGTCGTCTTACCGGCGCCGTTCTCGCCGAGGAGCGCCAGCACCTCGCCGCGATACAGTTTCAGGCTGACATTCTCATTAGCAACCACACCGGGGAAACGTTTGGTGATGTTGCGCGCTTCAAGAACAATCTCCGACCCGGCGCTCATGGTTGTTATTCCTTCTCATACACTTTTCCAATTGCTGCAGGCGGACGGGCGCGACCAACGAACCCTGCCAGCACAGCGATCGTCAACACATACGGCAGCATCCCGATGAACTGCGGCGGCAGATCACCAATCCATGCCAGCCAGGACGGAAGTTGATTTTTGAGAAACTGGATCTGCGATTGCAAGGCATTCGCAAACCCAAACAGCAATGAGCCGCCCCACGCACCGAACGGCGTCCACTTGCCGAAGATCATCACTGCCAGCGACACGAAACCGCGCCCATTGGTCATATTGCGCTCGAACGAACCGACCGACTCGAGCGTCAGGAATGCACCGGCAAGCCCTGCGAGCATGCCGCCAATGATGACATTGATGTAGCGCACCCGATTGACTGCAATGCCAACCGTATCGGCAGCTGCTGGATGTTCGCCGACGGCGCGCGTGCGCAACCCCCAGGCAGTGCGAAACAGGAGCACGTGAACCACAACAATGAGGATCAGCGAGGCATAGGTGATCGGCGGATTGCTGAAGAATACCGGCCCGATGATCGGAATGTCGGCGAGGAAAGGAATGCTTACTGGCGTCAACTTCCCACGTGTTGTCAAACCTTGCTGATAGAAATAGCCAGTCGTTCCTATCGCCAGGATATTGATTACCGTACCGGCAATAATCTGATCGACCTTGAGGGTGATTGACATCAGCGCGTGGAACGCACCGACCGCTGCACCGACCAGCAGCGCACCGAGTGTCGCCAGGAACAAATCACCGGTCCATACATTGAACAGAAAGCCAAGAAAGGCGGAGATCAGCATCATCCCTTCGATGCCAATGTTGATTACGCCCGACCTTTCACACATGATGCCTGCCAGCGCACCGAGAATGATCGGTGTAGACTGGCGGATCGTTGAGGTAAGCACTGCGGTTGTTGCCTGCGGTGCGCGCATATAGGCAATCAGAACCAGGATTGCTAGCGCGCCCCATACCCCGATCGTCAGCCAGGGAATCCGCGCCGCTGCCGGTCGCGCTATACTCCCAGTGATCCGCATACCGCCCTCCCGCTACGATCCCCGACCACTGCTCAGCGTCACCCGTTCGCCCTCTTCGGCGCGGAGGCGCAACACCCGGCGAATAATGCCGTCGGCAGCCACGAAGAACAGGATCAATGCTAGAATAACATCGATGATTTCAGAAGCCACGCCCGAATTGAACTGCATACGACTGGCGCCTGCCTGCATCACGCCGATCAGCAGCGATGCAGGGATGACTGCAATCGGATTGGTGCGCGCCAGCAATGCAATGGTGATAGCGTTGAACCCAAGCCCAACATTGAACCCCGGCTGAAACCGCCCGACCACGCCCAGTGTCTCAACGGCGCCGCCCAGCCCGGCAAGAAATCCGCTGGCAACCATCGCCAGCACCGTCATCCGGCGCACCGAAATGCCAGCGTACTTTGCCGCACTGGCATTCTGCCCGACAGTGCGCAACTCAAAACCAATCGTCGTGCGCCAGATCAGCCACCAGACCGCAATCGCCGCCAGCACTGCCAGAATGATCCCCAGTGGTACCCCAACAATATCGGGCAGGCGCGCTTCGGGCGCAACCGCCGGGGTGCGCGCCACGATATTCCCTGGCGTGCGATCCTTCCAGGGTCCATCCGCAAGCCAGTCGGTCAGGTTGAAGGCGACGAAGTTAAGCATAATCGTCGTAATCACCTCATGCGCCCCGGTGAATGCCTTGAGCGTACCGGCAATCGCTGCCCACACAGCACCCAGGAGCGCCCCGACCAGTAGCGCCAGCGGGATATGCAGCGCAGATGGAAGCCCTTGAAGGCTAAAACCGATAAATGCTGCAGACACAGCGCCCATGAGCAACTGCCCCTGGGCGCCGATGTTGAACAATCCGCACTTGAACGCCAGCGATACCGCCAGACCGCCGAAGATCAGCGGCGTTGCCTTTTCGAGTGTACGCGAGAATGCCCGCCCACTCCCCAGCCCGCCTTCAAACAACGCACTGTACGCTACAAGCGGATTCGCCCCGGAGAGTGCAATAATTGCGGCACCGACTACCAGCGCAACGACCACCGACGCTATGGGCACAATAGCGGCATGCACCATACCCCATATCTGAATCCGGCTATCCATCCGGGGGGAAAATTGCGATCCAGCGCGTTCCATCGAGCGGCTCCTGATGGGGATAGGTAAGATAGGGAGTTGCCGCGCAGGCAATAACTGGAACTTCTGCGCGGCACATACTAACGACTGTCAGGCTATGTCCATATTAGGAGATAGCCCGATCTGTCTCACGGCTTATAGCCGGTCGAAATCGACCCGTCACGCAGGCCCTTGTCGATCTCGGCAATTTTCGCCTTCACCTCAGCCGGAATCTGCGCATCGAAATCGTGGAACGGCGCCAGACCGACTTCGCCGACATAGTTGCCTGCCGGGAAGTTCCCTTCCTTTGCCTTCGTGATCAGATCAAAGACACCTGGCGTGATCAGTTTCATCGCACTCGAAATCAGGCATGGGCGCGCTTCTGGTAACGTCTCCCACTGATCGGTGTCCACGCCAATGCAGTAGACGCCCTTATTTGCTGCCGTCTCGATCAGCGCACCGTTGCCAGTTTTCCCACCAGCGCCGAAGATCACATCGGCGCCCTGGTCAATTGCCAGTTTTGCCTGATCGGCACCCCACTTCGGGTCGGTAAACGCCGTATCGAGACCGCCCGGATGGTAGGTTGAAATTACCTGGATGTCGGGCTTGACATACTTCGCACCGTTTTCAAACCCTTCCTTGAAGGCGACAACCGGCGGAACCAGGTTCGTGCCAAGTACGGCAGCAATCTTGTTGCTCTTCGACATCTCAGCTGCAAGGACGCCAGCAAGGAAGCCTGCCTTGTCTTCCGCAAAGATCAGACCAGCGACGTTTGGAACCACTTCTGCCTGGAACTGATCGACGCCAATAAACTTCACTTCGGGATGCGCTTTTGCAGCCTCAATTGTCGCCTCACCCAGTGCGAAGCCGACCGTCACAATCACATCGTACCCCTTCTCGATAAAGAGTCCGATGTTGGCAGCGTAGTCCTTGGCATCTTTGGTCTCGACATAGTTGACAATTGCGCCAAGTTCGCGCTCAGCGCGTTTGACGCCCTCCCATGCGGACTGATTGAAGCTTTTGTCGTCAACTTCGCCGACGTCGGTGACCAGACCAACGCACAGCACTTCTGGCTTGGGGCAATCTGCTTCGGCAGGTTGAGAGGGGACAGTAGTCGCTGCTGGAGCAGTAGTCGGTTGTGTGCTGGCTTGCTGCCCGCCACAAGCGGCAATCAGCGCCACAACAAGCAGCAACGTGATGAACAAGAGTGACTTTTGCATACTCGCCTCCTGGAATGGTGCACCTGTAACGGGTGCGAATAAGGAATCTGCACACGGCTTCATTAGCGCACAATGTAGCGCCACTACACGCTGATCTGCGCTCTGAAGCGGTTTCTCTGGAGTTGGCGCGATTATAGCACAGTCGCATCAAAGACGCCAACGCCGGTTATCAAATTTAGGAATTCTTGAGATCTTACCAGATCCCCCCTGAGAAGGGCAAATGCCAATGATGGGCCAGTAGCAGTCGTCCGCTGCGCATTCATAGATCAATAGCCGGGCTTACAGCAAGTGCGATAACAGTTTGGTAGCGTATTCCTGCGCCGCGAGCACCGCTGCCTTATACAGGACAAAGTTATGTACGACTGCTGTCCGTTGCAGGTCAAAGGTTCTTGCACTCACCCCAGTAGCGGGCGCGGTCGCCCTGCCGGTGACCGATACGGGACAAGTCACGTTCAACGGTAACCTGGTTCGCATAGCTTCGCCTGCCCTTCGGAGAGCGTTGGCGCTTGCACAACTTCTAGTGCAGGTGCTTCTCCGAATGGACGCTGACGCTGCATTCGTGTCTACCGCCAGTGCACTGTACCCGCGGCGAGCATATTGTGCAATGCTCCTCGAAAGAGACGACCGGGGCGCTGGGCGTATGCAGTAGTTCCGTTCTATCCAGGCAGCGAATTGTCTAGGTTTCGATCACATTAGTCGTGCAACCTAAATGCGTCGGTCGTCATCAATCGACCAGGCACAACTTCTCGCGCCCATTGCGCATTGGCGCGTCACTGAGACGAATCCGGCGGTCAGGCGCAACACCCCAACGTAGGGAGCGACGGGCTACTATCCGTCATTACGACCTGGGTAATGCACCTGTGCCGCTACTAGAGACGCCGACACGGTCAGTGCAGCAGCGACCAGTTCCAGGTAGCGCTCCGGGTAGCTATCCAGTTGGGGCAGCGTGTCCAGGATCGTTATCATAATCATACAAAGGCCACCTGGCTCGTATGCAGATCGTCCTAACCCAGATCTAACACACAGATCTAGCACAGCTTTCAGCAAGCGGTGGAGGCTTGCACAGTAGCCAGGGCCATTCGTACTGGAGAATGGGCAACTACTCGCTAGAGACGTTTTATACACAGTGTCGTCAAGCGCTCCTGAAAGGCTGCATCGGAGAGCAGGTGGTGCTCCTAACGCAAAAAGGCGAACAACGTAGCACACCTGATCCGCTCCACGACGGCGCGCTCGGCAGGCAACAGTTCCATGGCAGGGATCCAAACCAATGGCGCATATGGCACCTCACTTGCGATAAACGTACAGCATGGCAGCACAAACATAATAGGTGTTCTGACACACCTTACAAAAGATACTGTCGCCCCTATCACTTGCACGGGTAATGTGGTTGAGCGCCTCCAAGACGTTCATTGTCAAAGCAGTCACCCTCCTTACTCATGGTATTGGGTTCATGGCAGCATTAAGATGAAGCCCTGACCCCAGCGTAAAGCGACTTGACACGCTCTTAATGCCGTGTTATAGTATTGCCCGCCACAAGAAACGCTGTACTGTGGCAATGTTCTAGAGAAGCAGAAGAGGAAAAACCAGGCTTGACAAGTTCAAGGCTGTGTGGTATACTCTTCTGTACGAAAGTGATACGTCTCACCCAAAGGAGAGACGAACGACGTGAGCGGCTAGCGCCAAACGAGGAT
>JAGHYV010000197.1 GCA_017743475.1 Roseiflexus sp.
ATGGATCCATAGCGTACTGGCGAGCACGAGCGAGGCAAGATCGAAAGCGAGCACGAGGCTGCCGAGGCTGGCAAGGAGCGCCGCGCCAGGTTGCGCTGCGGTAATCGCGACGCTCAACAGAAGCAATCCGAGCAGCCCAAAACCGCCGCGTTGCTGGAACCGAACCAGTCGCTGCAGGCGTTCACTGCTTGCCCGGCGTGGGAAATCAGTGTGAAAACGCACCAGGCTCAGACTCACCCCGACTTCCAGCATCAGAAACATGATAGTCACGAACGGGTGGGATGACGCAAGGCGCCCGACAATCAACAATGCTGCAGAAAGATAGGCAAAGAGCGCAAAACGGCGAACGTTGTGGTTTAGAGGCCGTATACCAAGAAGCAACCGCAACGCCGTTGCCCAGTAGATCAATGCGGAGATGAGTGGCCAGCCGATCACCCACCATTGTGCTGGCGGTGTCACTGTGGGCCACAACGTCAGTGGCATCTGCTCACCTGCGCGCAGTACCACCACATCGAACCGTTCGCCTGGCCGCGCTTGTGTCAGCAGACTGGAAACCGGGGAGTCACTCTCGACCTGGAGTTGATCGCCTGGGCGAAGGCCGGCCGCTGCGCCGGGACTACCAGCCTCCACATGCAGCACCCGGTCGAACGGGTTGAGGTGTATTCCCGTGTATGGTTGCGTCTGAAGCAGATGCAAGAAAACCGCTGGCAAAGCAAGCGGGATCGCAAGCGTGAGAAACGCGAGCAACCCTCTGTACAGCGGTCGCCACCGATCGGGTTGTTCGCGCTCAGCTAGCGAGTGTACTGGCTCCAGTGACGCAGCAGCCATACGGTGCACCAGATAGGACATCGCCAGGAGGGGCGTAGAACCATCAAGAGCGTATCGGGTTTCTTCCCGCTTTTCCAGGGACGGATAGGATACGTATCATCAGGGAATATTCCCTTCTCCAGAACGTACCTCAAAACATGACACTGCCGGGTGATCCGTCATAGGTACCGCTAGTGATGTGGCACGGGGCACAACCCGGTATAGTTGCGGTGAGCAGTAGACCTGGAGGCCTCGGTCACACGCTCACGTAGCAAGTCAGTTGTAGTAAGGAGGAAACCCATTTATGGCTCGCAAGTTGGTTCTGTCGCTGGTTGCTATCGCCGTGTTCTTCAGTTTCAGCCTGCGTGCTGCCGCTTCGCCGATTGAAGCGCCCGCTACCGCCAACCCCATGCTACCGCGAGCACGCTGGCACGCGATCCGGGTACCGATTTCCTGCCTTTCGCCGTCGCTGCAGCGAAGGCTGCCGCTCCCTACGTCGCGTCGTTTGCAGTAGGTTTCTTATCGAGCCTCGCGGCAAACTACGCCTACGATGCGATCAAGGGCTCCCAGGTTCAGGAGGCGCCGACGCTCGATCCGCGGGCTGAACTGCTCTTCGACTACTAGGCGGCTATTCATACGGGGTGGGTTACTCTGGCGCCCACCCCTGATCCCAACGTTGCGCCTGGCCCGTTGCCGGAGCGCTGAGGAATATGGTTTCGGGTTGATCTACTCGTTCCCCTCACCTGGAATCGTCTGTGAACGTGCATCAGATAGGAGTAACACAATGAAACGGACATTTGTGTGCCTGAGCGTTGCCCTGCTGTTGTTTATCACCATCACCATGCAGGCTGCTGCACAACCGATCGTGACCAGCGCCAACCAGACGGTTGTGCGCCAGACGAGCAGTTACAATAGCGCTCCGTCCACCAATAGTTACTTTCGCCAAATTGCCGCTTTCGTCCAGACCTACGCACAGCGACAGGGATGGGGATGGAATGAACGATTGCGGGTGACGCCGGATCTCACCGTGGACGAGATCTTCGATTGAGTTGTCCGCGCCATATCTGCTCGAAAGACGCCGAATGTACCGGTAACGACCCGATCCCTGCAAGGAGAGTCTCTATGAATGCCCGAATCCATGCCCTGCTGCCGGGCCTGACCCTGGTAATCCTGGTACTTGCACTGAGCTTTCATTTTCTGATGACTGCGTTCTATCTCTTGCCAATGAATCCGCTGAAGCTGCGCTTTCACGCGTATGCAGCCTATATGCAACCATTCTTTCGGCAGACCTGGACGCTGTTTGCTCCTGATCCGGTCAGCGATACGCGCCTGCTGCTTGTTGCCTGCCGCCTGAAGCTCGATGACGGCACATTCGCCGAGATGCCATATGTTGACGTGACCACGCCGTTTCGCCAGGCGCACTATGCGAACCGCTTCGGCCCCGCTGATCGTGTTGAGCGGCTTCAGAGCGGTGCAATGCGTGTCATCTTCCAGCGCGACACGTTGATTGATCGCCTGGAGGAACATCGTTCGAATACATCGAGCGACCTTAACGAATTGCTCGATTATGTACATGAACGTGACGCTGCCGCGCGCCAGCGAGGCGTTGCCACCCTGAATCGCGTTGCGTCCGATCACTGTGATCAGCTCTACGGATCCGGCCGCACTGTTGCGACGCAAATGCGTATGGTTATTCTGGAGTTTCCACGGTTTTCCCAGCGTCATTTGCCTGATGACGCCGGCACATTGCGCCATTTCGATTTTCCCTGGGCTCCTTACGAGGCTGTTGACCCGCTTGTGCGCTTGAGTGTGCAGCGGTAGTACCAGGAGGTGATAGGATGTTTGATTCAGCTCAATATATCTGGGGCCGGTTCATTCATGCTGCCAGCGTCGAGCGCATGTTGATTGGCGCGAGTGTTTTTCGCATTGTGGCCGGGCTCACGATCCTGTACCAATACCTGATCAATTACTTCGATCGATATTA
>JAGHYV010000198.1 GCA_017743475.1 Roseiflexus sp.
GTGGTGAGCGGAGGCAAGATTTGGGGCGACGGCGGGAAAGCGTGCAGCGCGATACGGCGATGAGGCGACGGCGGTTGGACGGCCAGATGCGCTCAGCGACGTCGCCCCAAATCTTGCCTCCGCTCACCACGGCATGCCAATCCGGCGCTTTCAGGATAGATAGAAGACCCGGAAAAAGGAGGTCGATAGTGGCGCTGACGGAACCACCCCTGACGGATCTGGTGCAGACGCTTCCGCCTGAGCTGCAACAGCGGGTGCGTCTCTATATCGCCGCCCTGCTGCGCGAGTATGCCCTCCCTTCCAGCCAACCCCTGCGGCAGGACTGGGCCGGCGCTTTGCGTGATCTGCGCGACCAGACGACGGCGCTGGAATTGCAACACCAGGCAACGGCGTGGATGATCGCAGGCGCTATGCACCACGCCAATGACCATGTATCTGATTGATACGAACATCTGGCTTGAGCGCCTCCTGGATCAGGATCGATCCGCTGAGGTACAGCGTTTGCTCGCTGCGCTGCCGTCCCGTCATCTGGCGCTATCCCATTTCTCGCTCCACTCTATCAGCGTCATTCTGGGTCGGTACCGGCGACCTGACGCCCTGATACAGTTCATCGACGACCTGTTCATCACCGGCGATGTCCACCTGGTGACTGTGCCGCCAGAGTCGTTTGGCCGCATTGTCAACGCAATGACCAGCCACCATCTTGATTTTGACGATGCCTATCAATACGTTGCGACCCGTCTGATCAGTGGCGAACTGGTCAGTTTCGACGCCGATTTTGATCGCTCCGATCTTCGGCGGCTGACGCCAGCGACGGTGTTCGCGCGTCTGACGGCGTCCGACACACCGCCTGCATAGCATACTCAGCGATGAGGGCGCAATGGAACGGTCGCCTGGAAGCGACGGGTGTGCGTTGCGTCGATCCCGCGCCAGAACGGAATCCGCGCCGGTTGGGGTAGTGCACTGGAGATATGGGATATCTTGAACAATGAGTCAGGCAAAACTTTCCACCCAGGAAGTATGCCAGGCGCTTATGCGAGAAGTCCGTGAAGCTATCCACGGGAACACCCAACGCCAGGTTGATGTTCTGCAGTATGACGCCCGGGATCGGCTCGAGTCCGACAGTGGCAAGCATATCCTGGCTCTCGCGGGACTGCCGTTTACTGAGCAACAACTGACTGCGCTGGAAGCCGCCTTTCGAGAAGCGCAGGAAGATGTGATCGGATGGTTGTTCGCGCTCATAGATGGCAGCCGTCAATCTCCGGGATGGGCCAGTCGCGCTCCGACTGATAAAGAGAGATACGGGCACAGTCATTGGCCCAGAAATGCTCAAGTGGGAGTTTGGACTGGCGCTGGCAGCCTATCGCGCCCAATTGGACCAGGGTACGAGCGCCTGACCGGACCAAACGCCGAACACACTGTAGTGCGCCGGATAGCATCGTTCCCGGCGCGGGGGCGCACCGACCGCTGCGCCGCACGACGCGGTGGCGCAGCAGGCGTGGGCGCAGGGCGGCAGTGGCGATGAACCAGAGCAAGACGGATCCGTCGCGCGCAGCGGCGCCGGTGCAGCATCTGCAGGGCGGGATCCCGCGCCGCCGACGCGCGCCGCGATGGGACCAGAGAACCCGCAGACGCTCAACCGCTATGCCGCTGTCCTGAACAATCCGCTGCGGTATGTCGATCCGACGGGACACGCGGTCGCACCGCCTGACTGCCCGCCAGTCTGCGCGCCAGAGCGGTCGCTTTATCCCAGACCATCAACCGCCCAACCAGCTTAATCCGGATAATCGCCCACAACGGTTGTACCCTCATTGTCGTCACTGCAGTCAGCGACAAGACGGGGAAGTCAATGCCGCGCGCCAGCTGCAACAGCGCACACAACCGTACAGGAAAGAGTAGCGTGAAACAGTTCGTCAATCCGGCGGATTGTTCCGTGTCGAGGCTAGCTATGCGTAGGGGAGACTGCAATGGAATATCAGGCGACCCTCCACACCGACCATTTTCAGTTCTTTGTCGCAGACGAACAGTATCAAACGAATACTGCTACGATCTGGACGGAAGAGGCGCTCCATCACCAGGTTGCTTGTGGCACAGACCTTGTTGCCGTCGGAACAGTGCGGTATGGCGGCGAGACACGGGTGATTGTGCGTCTCGATAACGGGAATGACGTCTGCGATCACGTGAAAGCTGATGATGCGCCGTGGTGCGAGATAACGATATCGTCCGGTATTGTGGCGCTCTTTGCTCCCGAAAGCGATTACGCGACATGTCCGCGCATCTCTGTTCCCCCAGGGCGGTACAGCGTGCTTGTTGTTGTCGAAAATGGAGACAAGGTACAGGATGAGTTGGCAGTATCTGGTAACGATCAATACCTCATCATATTCACAAGGGTATCCTGAAATACTGGTATCCGCGCAGCCTATACCTGAGCGCGGATGTGGCAATCTGTGACAGCGCACCGTCTGATTAGCGCCACGCAGCAAATTGTACAGGATAAGCACAGCGAGGCTGGTATACTATCTTGCTATGCCCCCACCTGCTAATGCCGCTCCTCACTGTCATCTTCATCGTTCCCGGCGCGGGGGCGCCGCACGACGCGGTGGCGCGGCAGGAGCGAATCCAAGGCAGCCGATTGGGGACCGCGCCCTGCACCAGAACCGCATTCGTCCGCCCATCACGCCGCGTCGTCTGTTTCTGGCGCACGGGCTGGCGCGCCAGCCGCCATCTGCGCCTGACGG